>CAJYSA010000065.1 GCA_913777325.1 uncultured Sphingomonas sp.
CGGCGTCGCCCAGCGGCCAGGCGCGCGGATCGGCACCCGCCGGGCGCGGCGGCACGGCGCGGGGCGCGCTGCGTCCAGCCGGTGCGCCGATCGGCGCGAGCGTGCAGCCTTTGCCTGCCGCCCAGACCGCGCGGCGCGGCGGCAATTGCCGGTCGAACGAGACGCTGACGGTGCCGGCGCGCCGATCGACCTGCGCCGTGAGCGTCGGGACGATCTCGTCATATTCGGGGTAGATGCCCTTGAGCTCGACCGCCTCCACCTGACGTTCGCTGCGCCCGGCGTTGAAGATGCCGCCGCACAGAAAGGCGGCCTTGTAGCCGGCGGCGATCGCGCGAACGTAGTTGGCGCGATCGTCGGCACGGACCGATTGCGGGGATTGGGCGATGGCGGGGGCCGGGAGGACGAGCAGGGCGGAGACAAGAAGGGCGCGGCGCATCGCTGCGTCATCCCATTCGCGGCGTCATTCGGCAACGGCCTTGAGGTCGCGATGACATCTTTGCCGTCGCCGAGCTGGGCAGGTCATGCCGGGCGGGGCGAGGCCATCCAGCGGCCCGCCCCGCCCGGGATGGTCTCGCCCTGACGGCAGGTTGGCGTGTCAGGCCGTGGGCGCGGCGACGCGGCCCGTCCGTTCCAGCTTGCCCCAGCCGACGACCATCCCGCGCACCGCCGAGGAGATCGCGCGGATGACCACGCCGTACATGATCTGCCGATAGACCAGCCGCTGCGCGATCAGCAGGAGGGCGGGGTAGCGGGCCTTGTTGCCGTCGAGGCGATAGGCGATCCAGCCGCACAGCACCTCGACCGCGGTGAAGGCCAGCCAGTAGAGCCCCATCTTGCCGACGTCGCCGCTGGTCTGCGCCCAGCCATGCTGATGGACGCGCAATGCCGTGCCGAGGATCGACAGGATCAGCGTCAGATCGATCAGCGGCGAGATCGCGGCGAACAGGATCTGGAACAGCCACGCCTGCGGCAGCCCGACCAGCGCCAGCCCCGACGGCTTGCGCGCGCGCAGGATCGCACGGTGCTTCCACAGGCATTGCAGCGTGCCGAACGCCCACCGGTAGCGCTGCTTGGCGAGCGCGCGGAACGTCTCGGGCGCCTCGGTCCACGCCACCGCGCGCGGATCGTAGGTGACGCGCCAGCCGGCGCGCTGGATCGCGATCGTCAGATCCTGATCCTCGGCCAGCGTATCCTCGGGATAGCCGCCGACCGCGTCGAGCGCGGCGCGGCGCCAGGCGCCGACCGCCCCGGGCACGACCGTCATCGCATCGAAGCCGGCGAGCGCGCGCCGCTCCAGATTCTGTGCTGTGATATACTCGATCGCCTGCCAGCGGGTGACCAGATTGACGCGGTTACCGACCCGCGCGTCGCCCGCCACCGCGCCCAGCCGGGGATCGGCGAACCACCGGACCAGCCGCGCGATCGTCTCCGCCTCGAACTGCGTATCGGCGTCGAGCGCGATGACGACCTCGCCGGTTGCCTGGAGGAGGGCGCGGTTCAGCGCCGCCGCCTTGCCGCCGTTCTGCAGCGTCAGCAGCGTGACGCGCGGATCGTCCGCGAAGGCCGCGCGCACCGCCGCGCTGGTGCCGTCCTTCGACCCGTCGTCGGCGACGATCACCTGCAGATCGGGATAGTCGCTCGACAGGACGCGCGCGACCGAGCTGGCGATCACCCGTTCCTCATTATAGGCCGGGATGATGACCGAGACGGTCGGCGTGAAGACCGGCGGCTCCGCACGGCGACGGCGGCTCTGGATCCAGGCGAGCGCGGCCATCAGCACCGCGCGCGCCATGCCGAGCCCGATCGCGAGGTACGACAGCCAGCCGATCAGCGCGACGATCCCGGCGAGCACGAAGAACATCGCGACATCGGCGCGGACCGCCAGCAGATCGCGCCCTTCCACCTTGGGCATCGCCTGCGCCTGGTTGAGGCCGGCCAGTTGCGACACGGTGACGAAGCGATATCCTTGCGCCTTCAGCGCGGCGATGATCCGCGGCAGTGCCGCGACCGTCTCCGACCGGTCGCCCCCGCCGTCGTGGAGCAGGATGATGTTCCCCGACGCGGTCGGCGTGGCGTTTCGCACCTGATCGAGCACCTGGTTGACCACCGCATTGGTGCCGGGGCGCGCCCAGTCGTCGGGATCGACGTGCAGCCCGGTGATCGTATAGCCCAGGTTCTGCGCGATCAGCGCCGGCCCCAGCTCGTCGGTGGTGGTCGGCTCCGCGTCGCCGAAATAGGGCGCGCGGAACAGCGTCATGCGGCGCCCGGTATAGGCCTCCACCAGCCGCTGGGTCGTGTTGATCTCCAGCCGCGCCTGCCGGTCCGAGACGGCGGCGAGATTGGGGTGGCTGTAGGTGTGGTTACCGATCTCCCCGCCGTCCGCGATGATGCGGTTGAGCAGCCCGGGTTCCTCAAGCGCGTTCTGACCGATGACGAAGAAGGTGCCGGGGACGTGCTCCTGCTCCAGCGCGGCCAGGATCTTGGGCGTCCATGTCGGATCGGGGCCGTCGTCGAAGGTGAGCGCGAGCAGCTTGGGGTTCTGCGCGCCGGTCCGCTGGACGACATAGGGGGTCGGCACCACGTCGTACCGTTCGTCGGTGATGATGCCGCGCGCGTCGCGCGCGACCTTGCGCACGCCCGGCGTAGGCGTGGCGGTGATGCGCAGTATCTCGCCGGTGCCCTCCACGTCGGCGTTCAGCAGCGCGCGCGGGGTCGACAGATCCGGGGTGCCGCCGCTGCGCCACGCCGCGAGATCCGCCCAGAAGCCGGGATCCTCGCTCCCCAGTCGCCACAGCGCGACATCGTCGATGCCGAGATGCTTGAGCGCGACCATCTGGTTCCAGCTGCTCACCGCGTCGAGCATCCAGATCGTGTGGCGCTGCCCTTCGTCGTCATAGGCGAAGCCGGCATTGCCCGAGCCGCGATCGAAGCTGATCGGCGCCTGGCTGTCGTGCGCGGCGAGCCACGCATCCTCGATCGACAGCGCGTCCGTCTGGTCGCCGTGCCAGTCGTAGCCGTAGCTGCCGAGCGCGACGATCAGCTTGTCGCGGCCGACGGTGCGGATCGCCTTGGCGACCTGATCGACGAACCACGGCTGCCCCGCGATCGGCCCGGGCGAGCCGCCCTCCCAATGCTGGTCATAGGCCATGAAGATCAGCCGGTCCGACACGCGCGCGAACGCGGCGAGCGGCCAGGCGTCGTCCTCGGCGGGAACGGTGACCGCCAGCGGCGCACCCTTTGGCAGCGCCGCGCGCAGTTCGCGCAGGAAGCGGAGGTAATCGCCCATCGCGCCGGCGGGCAGGGCCTCGAAATCCATGACGAGCCCGGCACGGTGCGTGGCGACGACATATTGGCCGAGCTTCTGCGCGAAGGCACGCGCGGCGCGCGGATCGTGCAGCAGCGCGGCGGCGCCGGCGCCGTCCCAATCGGCATTGCCGAAGTTCTGGACCATCGGCAGCACCTTGGGCGTGTGCTTCATTACGGCGATCATGCGATCGAACTGCGGATCGGGCTCGACCTGCACCTGATGCTTCGGGCCGAAGACGCTGATGGTGGCGGGCACCACCCAGTCGAGGCTGGCGCTGTGGCGGCGCAGCGACGCGATGCTGGCGTCGTCGCCGGGCACGTAGAAGCCGACCGAGAGCGGCGTGTGCGGATCGGCGGCGGCACTGCGATGCGGCAACCAGCCGGCCAGCCCGCGTCCCAGCGACTTCTCCATCCGCAGCGCCGCCGCGCGCGGCTGTGGCAGCGGCAGCGCCAGATCGCGGCCGCGGGGCACGCGGATCAGCGTGACCGCGAACACGGCCGCGCTGACGACGATCGCGACCAGCAACGCCGCCAGAATACGCTTCGACAGGCGGCTGCGGCGCCCGGTGGGGTCGAAGAAGATGGGGCGGGTCATGGCTCAGCAGCCTTCCCGAGGCGCCATGGCGGCGGTCGTCACGATCACGAATCAGCTCCCGACGGGCACGACGCCCGCACCCTGCCGCTCTACCCGCGCATCGATGGAGAATGCGTGATGGCGACATTACGGTTCGGTCATCCCGCAACATGACGGAACGGTCATGTGCGGATCATCTTGCGACCAGCCGGCGCGGCATAGGTGACAGTCAGGAGGTTTCCGCCATGTCCACCATGCCGCCCCAGCGCCGTCCCGCGCGCACCGACCCCGACCTGCGCCTGATCGGGCTGTTCGCGCTGGCGCTGATGCTGGCAGCGGCCATCGCGGGCACGCTGTGGACCCGCATCCTGAGCGGGCGGAGCCATATGCAGAACGGCGGCGAGGTGATCGGGGCGACCTTCGCACCGGTCGACGACGGCGTCGTGGTGGTGGACAGCGTACGCGCCGATGGCGCGGCGCGCCGCGGCGGCCTGCTGGTGGGCGACGTGATCGAGGCGGTGGGGAACACGCCGATCCCCAGCGTCGATGCCGCCGACCGCGCCTTTATGGGGCAAAGGCTCGACATTCGCGTCCGGCGCGGCAAGAGAGAGATCGACCTGCATCTCGATGCGACCGGGGACGACGCGCGTGGCCAACAAGATCCTGCTGATCGAGGATGACGATGCCACCGCCGATTTCGTCGCGCGCGGGCTGGGCGAGGAGGGGTTCGTCGTCGATCGCGCCGCCAACGGGCGCGACGGCCTGTTCCATGCCACCGATGGCAGTTACGACTGCATCGTGCTGGACCGCATGCTGCCGGGAATCGACGGGATGGGCGTGCTGGGCGCGGTGCGCGCCGCGGGGATCGAGACGCCGGTGATCGTCCTGTCGGCGCTGGGCGCGGCGGAAGACCGCATCCACGGGCTGACCAATGGCGCCGACGATTACCTGACCAAGCCGTTCGCCTTCGTCGAACTGCTGGCGCGGATCCGGCTGCTGATCCGGCGCGGCGGGGCGGCCAAGGCGGTGGAGACGGTCCTGCGCTGCGGCGAGCTGGAAATGGATCTGCTGGCGCGGCGCACGAAGCGCGCGGGCAAGCCGATCGACCTGCAGCCGCGCGAGTTCCGGTTGCTCGAATTCCTGCTTCGGCATGTCGACCAGGTCGTGACGCGCACGATGCTGCTCGAAGGCGTGTGGGATTATCACTTCGACCCCGGCACCAACGTGATCGACGTGCATCTGAGCCGGCTGCGCAAGAAGGTGGACGAGGGGTTCGATCGCCCGCTGCTGCACACCGTGCGCGGCGCGGGATATCGGCTCGGGCTCGACCCCTGACATGTTCCGGTCCGCGACCGTCCGCTTCGCGGCGCTGGTGTTCCTGCTCCAGCTGATCAGCGCCGCCGCGCTGATCGTGACGATCGGCACCGCGGTGCGCCGGCAATTGCGCAGCGACGCGCAGCGCACCGTGGCGGTGCTGCGCGACGACCTGCGCGCCAGCTATGCGGCGGGTGGTGCGGCGGGGGTCCGGCGCGAGGTGGCCTTGCGCACCGGCGACATGGTCACGCCCGGGACGGTGCTGTTGCTGGTCGATGCCGGGGGCGCGCGGATCGGCGGCAATCTCGACGCCTGGCCGCCCAGCGTGGTGCGCGACGACCATCCCACCGAGGTGACGCTGTACCGCAGCGGGCTGACCGCGGCCGAGCCGATGCATGTCGAAGCAACGCGCCTGCCGGGTGGCGAGCGCTTGCTGGTGGGAACGATCGTCGCGGGCGAGGCGCGCGCGATCCGGATGCTCGAGCAGGTGAGCGGGGTGGCGCTGCCGCTGGCGTTGATGTTCGCGGCCTTCGCGGCCTGGATCGCGGCGCGGACCATCGTGGCGCGGCTCCAGGAGCCGCTGGCGGCGCTCAACGCCGTGGCGGCGGGTGACCTGGCGGCGCGCGTGCCGGCGGATGGATCGCGCGATGCGCTGGCGACGCTGGGAATCGCGATCAACGGCGCCTTGGAGCGGGTGCAGACGTTGATGGGCGAACTGCGCATGGCGACCGACGGCCTGGCGCACGACCTGAAATCGCCGCTGACGCGAATGCGTGCGGTGTTGGAACGCGCCGCGGCGCAGGTGCATGATCCAGCGGCGGCGGAGGCGGTCGACCGCGCGCTCGCCGAGGCCGACCGGCTGTTCGCGCTCGTCCAGACCGCGCTCAGCATCACGCGTGCCGAGGCCGGCATCGGGCGCGAGCATTTCATCGACGTGGATCTGGCCGCGGAGCTGGAGGCGATCGCCGACATGTACGCGCCGCTGGCGGAGGATGCCGGGCGGGCGCTGACGGTGAACGCCGAACAGACCGGCGTGCTGCCGGTCCATCGCGAACTGCTGGCGCAGGCGATCGGCAACCTGATCGACAATTCGCTGAAATATGGGGCAGGGCCGATCACGCTGGCATTGCGTGATGCCGGCGAGACAGTGGAACTGGACATCGCCGATCGCGGTGCAGGGATACCGATCGAACGGCGCGACGAGGCGTTGCGTCGGTTCGGCAGGCTGGATGAGGCACGGCAGGGGGGCGGGGCGGGGCTCGGCCTTGCGCTGGCGGCGGCGGTGACACGGTTGCACGGCGGCACGCTGCGGCTGGCCGATGCGGCGCCGGGGCTGATCGTGACGCTCGAGCTACCACGTCGCTGACGGAGTATCGCGATGGGGCGGGCGTTGGGACGGCGAGCGAGTTGGGCGTCCGGACATCGCCGCGCCACAGTGAAGCCGCCGCACCAAGCGCACCACGCGGCGACCAGCCGATATCGATCTTGAAGGGCGCGGCGCCGGCCCTGCGTGGAGGGGAGCCCGAGCACAAAAGCGGCGATTGAGGCGCCTACAAAGCCCGCCAGCCGCCCTCGTTCCACTTTTTCCGAAAAAAAGTGCAAAAAGGGCTTTACGCGCCAGATCGGCTCCCCTAGATGGGTGTCACCGCAGCGGTGGTGCTCTTCTTGAGCGGAACTGACGCGGTGATCGCAGGGATAGGGCACTGGCCTCGTTGACCGAAAGGTTGATTTGAGGGTGGTGCCGGTTTTTGCCGCTCTTTGACATTGTAGGTAAGATGAAGGGACATGTGGGCGGCGGCGTCTGCGGGTCTGGCGCATTCAAGGTGCGTTGGGGTCGTTAGAAGCTTTAAGTCGTTTCATGTGTCTTTTTTACGTTTTCC
>CAJYSA010000066.1 GCA_913777325.1 uncultured Sphingomonas sp.
CAACAAACAAACCGGACAATCGATCAATCCCGCTATCCCTAGCGAAAGACCGCTGTCCGTCCATGTGGCGACCTTCAGAACCGCGCCTCACCGGTGCGCCCCGTCGGTGAACAGCCCTCTAAGGGGGCTTCCCCATACCGTCAAACACTTTTTGCAATTTTATGTCGCGCGCTTGGCAACCGACTGAAAGAACGCCGGTTTTTCACGGGAAGCCTGACACATGCCCGTCATCTGGCCGCGAATCACGCCTGCTGGATGTAGGCGCGCATCGCGTCGGCATCCGCTTCGATGCGGTCGATGCGGTGTTTGACGAGGTCGCCGATGGAGACGATCCCGATCAGCCGCCCCTCTTCCACCACCGGAAGATGACGAATGCGGCGGTGGGTCATCAACGACAGTGCCGCGAGGATCGAATCGTCGCGCGTGGCGGTGAGCGGTTCGGCGGTCATCACCTGCGCGAGGGGGATGGCGAGCAGCGTCGCGGCATCGCGATCGGCGAGCAGGCGGATGACGTCGCGTTCGGAGAAGATACCGCGCACCGCTTGGTCACGATCGATGACGGGCACCGCGCCGATGCGGTGCGCGGCCAGCGCGGCGATCGCCGCGGCGACGGGCTGGTCGGAGGAGAGCGACACGACGTCGGCCCCCTTCTGCGCGAGAATGGCTGCGATCGTCATGATCCCCTCCCATGTAAACGCCCGCGCTCTGCCGGCGCCGCTGCATCATCTCACGTTCGGGCACAAAGACAAGCCGCCACAACGCGAACGGCCGGCGCTCCCCTCGGAGGGAACGCCGGCCGTCCGTAACGCAGCATCGAACCGCCTTATTCGGCGGCAGCGGCCTCCGCCGACGTGGCGCGGACGCGACGACGACGCGGCTTGGGCGCCTCCCCCTCCTCGGCACCGCCCTCGACCGGGGCGCCGAGCGCAGGGGGCAGGCGATCGGCGTCGAAGGCCGGCGCGGCATCGGCGGCAACCGCCTCTTCGCGCGGCTTGCGGGCGCGACGGCGACGCGGCGCGGCATCCTCGTCCGCAGCCATGACCGGCGCATCACGCTCGACGGGCGCCGCCGCGACCGGCTGACGCTCCTCGGCCACCGGCTGGCGCTCCTCGCGCTGGCGATCGTAGCGGGGACGGTCGTCGCGCTGCGCCGGCTGACGCTGCTCGCGCTGGCGATCGCCGCGCGGCGCCTCGGCCTCGCTGAAGCGCGGCTGCTCCTCGGCGCGGATCGGATCGCCCTCGTCGCCGAAATCGTCGCCGTCGTCGAACTGGTCGAAATCGTCGCGCTGGCGGCGCATCGGCTGCTGGTCGTCCGAACGACCGCGCTGATCGGCGAGGACACGGAAATAATGGTCCGCGAACTGCAGATAATATTCGGTGTTCACGCGATCACCGGACATCTGCGCATCGCGCGCCATGTTCTTGTACTTCTCGAGCAGTTGGGCGGCATTACCGCGCGCGCGGCTGTCGATCCGGTTGCCACTGTCACGCTGCCCATGGCCGCCGCCGCCACCCTGACGCTGCTGGCCACCACCACGGCCGCGACGGCGACCGTTCTGACGGTTGTTGATCAAATCACTGTCCTCGTCCTGGAACCAAAACCGGCATTCGCTCCCGATGCACGGGTTGCAATCGTTCCCCGGCGCCGCCGATACTCGCGTACCGCGGGCCTGCCATGACCGCCGGACCGCAGCGGTTGATGACGAAGGGAGGGCAGGCGCGCCATCCAACGCATGTCGGCCCTGCGCCGTCTCTAGACGCACGACCGACGTTCTCAAAGCGAAATGTTGGGGCGGACCGGGGCAAAATCAACCCGTCACCACCAGACAGCGGTCGCGACCGCCCAGATCGCGACGGATGCTGACCGACAGGCCGCGCGCGCGGAACAAGGCTGCGGCGGACTGCCCCTGTTCCGCGCCGATCTCCACGCAGGCGACACCGCCCGGCGCGATCAGCGCGTACAATTGCGCCGCGATCCGGCGGTAATCGTCCAGACCATCCGCGCCGGCGAACAGCGCGCCGGCGGGTTCGTAGCGGGCGACCTCGTCGGGCAGCACGGCATCGCTCTCGACATAGGGGGGGTTGGCGAGCACCAGGTCAAAGCGGGTGTCGATCCCCGCCGCCCAGTCCCCGACCCGGAAGCGCGCGCGATCGCCGAGTCCGAGCGCGGCGGCATTGCGCCGGGCATAATCGAGCGCGGTGTCCGAAGCATCGACGCCCTCCCCGCGCGCGCCCGGCCATTGATCGAGCGCGGCGAGCAACAGCGTGCCCGGACCGGTGCCGAGATCCAGCACGCGCGCCGGCCCCGGAGTGCCCGCGAAGTGATCGACCGCCACCTCGATCAGCGTCTCGCTGTCGGCGCGCGGGATCAGGACGCCGGGGCCGACCAGCAGGTCGATCGTCCAGAAGGCGCGGGTGCCGGTGATATAGGCGACCGGCTCCTGCGCCGCGCGGCGATCGACGAAGCCGGCGAAGGTGGCGGGCACATGCTGGTCGTCGAGGGTGAGCAGCAGCCGCTCGCGGGAGAGGCCGAGCGCGTGGGCGAGCAGCAACTCGGCGTCGAGCCGCGCGGTGTCGGAAAAGGCGAAGCGCCGGGCGGCGTCGCGGAGCGCGTCGCGCGGCGTCATGGCTGGCACGCGAATGTTGAGACGCGGTCGTGGCTGCTCAACATTCGTGCGACGGGGGTCAACCGAGAAGCAAGACGTTGTTTTCCGCGGCGCTTTTCCCCTGCGTTCGTCGAAACGGGGGGAGGCGTGGCGCGCGCGAATGTTGCGAATGTTGAGACGCTGGCGCGATTTCTCACCGTTGCGCGTCGGGCCATGGCGGGCGCGGCGCCCCACGCCGGGGTGGTCACCCGGACACGGTGGATTGCTTCGCTGCGCTCGCAATGATGGAGGGGCATGGGACGGTCCGTATATCGGGGAGAGGTGAGGATAGCGTGAAGCGTGGGGTGTAGGACAGCGATGCGGCGGCCCCCTCCCGTGGACTTGCTGTCGAAGCGGGCGCTTCAGATAGCGGCCTGACGAAGCCGCATTGCCGACCGGGTGGCGGCGGCCAACCATCGACCGGCCTGCCACGTCCCGTCGCGACGCACGACAAGCCAGCCTGCGCCGGTGCTACGCCTCGATACTGGCCAGCCGCTCCGCTTCGTCTTCCGCGATCAGCGCGCCGATCAGCTCGTCCATCTCGCCCGCCAGGATTTCGGGCAGCCGGTGGAGCGTCAGGTTGATGCGGTGATCGGTCACGCGGCCCTGCGGGAAATTATAGGTGCGGATCCGCTCCGACCGGTCGCCCGAGCCGACCATCGCCTTGCGCGTGCCCGATCGTTCCGCGGCCAGCCGCTCGCGCTCCGCCTCGTAGAGCCGGGTGCGCAAGACCTTGAGTGCCTTGGCCTTGTTCTTGTGCTGCGACTTTTCGTCCTGCTGGATCACCACCAGCCCGGTCGGCAAATGGGTGATGCGCACCGCGCTGTCGGTGGTGTTGACCGACTGCCCGCCGGGGCCGGACGAGCGATAGACGTCGATGCGCAGATCCTTGGCCTCGTCGATCTGGACGTCGACCTCCTCGGCCTCGGGCAGGACCGCCACGGTTGCCGCCGAGGTGTGGATGCGCCCGCCGCTTTCGGTGACGGGCACGCGCTGGACACGGTGGACCCCGCTCTCGAACTTCAGCCGCGCGAACACGCCGCCGCCGGTGATCCCGATCACCGCTTCCTTAAAGCCACCCAGCTCCGCCTCGGAGGCGGAGATCAGCTCGACGCGCCAGCCCTGCGTCTCAGCATAACGCTGATACATGCGCAGCAGGTCGCCCGCGAACAGCGCCGCCTCGTCCCCGCCGGTGCCGGCGCGCACCTCGAGCATGGCCGAGCGCTGATCGGCGGCGTCGCGCGGGAGCAGCGCGAGCGCCAGCTTGCGATCCGCCGCCTCCAGCGCGTTGCGGTTGTCGCGGAGTTCCTCCTCGGCCATCGCGCGCAACTCGGCATCGGCATCGCCGGCCATATAGGCGAGGCTTTCGGCCTCCTGCCGCAGGCGCCGCACCTCGGTCGCGGCCTGCGCGACCGGCTCCAACTCGGCATATTCCTTCGACACCGCGACGAAGCGGTCACCGTCGAGGCTGCCGGTCGCCATCTGCGCGGCCAGTTCGTCGCGGCGCGCCTCGATCTGGCGGATGCGGTCGATCGAGATGGTGGTCACTCAACGCCCCGCAGCAACCACGCATCCGAACCCGCCTGCCGGCTGTAATCAGGATCCTTAGAGAATGCCTCATAGATGCGCTGGGTAAGATCCGGCCTCATGCCGTCAGGCAAGCCGTAGCGAAGTTGAATGATGGCCGGATCGTCAGTCGCCAGTTCCTCAGCCGAAAGAGCTTCGTTCGGCTCCCAGCGACGCACATTTAGCCGCGCTACCGCCTCCGCCTTCGTCACGCGCTCAAATTGCTTTTTCGGCTTACCGTCGAACGGCCCGATCACAGAAATACCGTGCGCTCTAAGGAGATATGCAATTCGTAGAAGAGCGCCCTTGGAGCGCCCGCTTTCGTCAATTAAGCCCACCTCCGGCCGCTCCGCCGCCGGTTCCTCCAGCAGCATCGCCAGCCGCTCGACGCCCGCCGCCCAGCCGACACCAGCGGTCGCCGGACCACCGAGGCTTTCGACCAGCCCGTCGTAGCGCCCGCCCGCCAGCACGGTGCCTTGCGCGCCGAGCCGGTCGGTGACGAATTCGAACGCGGTGTGGCGATAATAGTCCAGCCCGCGCACCAGCCGCTCGTTGCGCTGGAACGCGACGCCCGCCGCCTGCAATCCCTTCTGTACGCTCTCGAAGAACGCACCCGCCTCCGCGCTTATATAGGCGTCGATGCCCGGCGCGGCGTCGGCGATCGGGCGGTCGCGCGGATCCTTGCTGTCGAGGATGCGCAACGGATTCTTGTCGAGCCGCGTCAGGCTGTCCTCGCTCAGCTCGCCGCGATGGGCCATGAAATGCGCGACCAGCGCATCGCGCCATGCATCGCGGGTCGCGGCATCGCCGAGCGTGTTGAGCTGGAGCGTCACCCCGTCGGCGACGCCCAGTTCGTGGAGCAACTGATCGGCGAGCGTCAGCAGCTCGACGTCCGCCGCCGGCTCGGGGGCGCCGAGCACCTCGGCATCGATCTGGTGGAACTGACGATAGCGGCCCTTTTGCGGGCGTTCGTAGCGGAAGACCGCGCCGCTGGTGACCAGCTTCAAGGGCGCGAACTGCTGCCAGCCGTTGGTGATATAGGCGCGCGCGATCCCGGCGGTGAATTCGGGGCGCAGCGTGAGCAGGTCGTCGCCCTTGTCGGGGAAGGTGTACATTTCCTTCGACACGACATCGGTGGTCTCGCCGATCGAGCGCGCGAAGACCTGCGTATCCTCGAACACCGGCACCTCGACGCGTTCGAAGCAATAGAGGCGGCGGACGCGATCGAACGTGTCGAGCACATGCGCGAAGCGGCGCTGCTCGTCGCGGAAGATGTCCTGCGTGCCGCGCACGCGCTGCGGGGTGGGAATACGGGCCATAAGAACGTGCGCATCTAGTCGCGGCGTCGCCCAAGCGCTAGCGGCTGTTCGCATGGACGATCGCGTGCGCTGGTGGGGATTGGGACGACGCGTCGCGCCACCGCGCTTCGTGCTGTTCGCGGTGGTGGCGGCGGTGGCGATCGCCGCGCTGTGGCCGCCGCTGGGGCGCGGGCGCGCGACGATGGCGGGGTTCGATATCGCGACGGTCGTGTTCCTGCTGAGCATGATCCGGCTGCCGCGCCACGACAGCCCGGCGCAGATGCGCGTCGTGGCCCAGGCCAATGACGCCAACCGCACGCTGCTGCTGACGATCACCGCGGCGGTGATGCTGGTGATCCTGACCGCGGTGCACGAGGAATTGCAGGGGCGGCAAAGCGATCCGACGCGCGGGCTGGTGATCGTCACGCTGATGCTGGCATGGCTGTTTTCCAACACGGTCTATGCGCTGCATTACGCGCACCTGTTCTTCATGCCCGGCGACGACGGGAAGGATGCGGGCGGGATCGACTTTCCGGGGACCGAGGCGCCTGACTATTGGGATTTCGTCTATTTCAGCTTCACGCTGGGGATGACGTTCCAGACGTCCGACGTGACGATCCGGTCGGGCGCGGTGCGGCGCGTCGTGCTGGGGCAATGCCTGGCGGGGTTCGTCTTCAACCTGGGCGTGATCGCGTTCAGCATCAACGTGCTGGGCGCGAACTGACGAAAGAGGGCTGGACGCGGGGGGAAGCGGCTGGTTACTCAGGTCAGTCACCCTGCCCTATGGGAGCCCCGATGATCCGTCGTTTCGCGTCCGCCGCCCTTCTCGCCTCCGTCGCGCTCACCCCGCTGGCCGCGCAGGTGCCCGCCGGCAACACCGCGCCGCAGCCGGTGCCGTTCACCGACACGATCCCCGCCGCGCGCGACGTGCGCTTCCCCGGCACCCTGCGCGTGCAGGTGGATGCCAGCGACCCCGAACAGGGCATCTTCCGCGTGCGCGAGACGATCCCGGTGCCGCAGGCCGGCCCGATGGTGCTGCTGTTCCCGAAATGGCTGCCGGGCGCGCATAGCCCGCGCGGCGAGATCGAGAAGCTGGCCGGCCTGATCGTGACCGCGGGCGGCAAGCGCATCGAATGGACGCGCGACCCGGTGGACGTCTACGCCTTCCACCTCGACGTGCCGGCGGGCGCGAAAACGATCGAGGCGCAGTTCCAGTTCATCTCCGCGACGCAGGCCAATCAGGGCCGGATCGCGATGACCCCGACGATGATCTCGCTCCAGCCCAATTCGGTCAGCCTGTATCCGGCGGGGTACTTCACCCGGCAGATCCCGGTGCAGATGACCGTGACCTATCCCGAGGGCTGGACCGCGGCGGGGGCGATCCCGGCGAAGAAGGCGGGTTCGACCTACACCTATGACACGACCAATTACGAGATCCTGGTCGATTCCCCGATGCTGGCGGGCAAGTACGGCAAGGTCTGGCCGCTGTCGCCGCGCGTCAACCTGAACGTCTTCGCCGACGACCCCGCCGAATTGGCCGCCACCCCCGAGCAGATCGCCGCGCACCAGCGGCTGGTCGACCAGGCCGCCAAGACGTTCGGCGCGCAGCACTACGACCATTACGAATTCCTGCTGTCGATCACCGACAAGCTGGGCGGGATCGGGCTGGAGCATCACCGATCGAGCGAGAACGGCGTGACGCCGGGCTATTTCACGAAGTGGAACGAGGGGCCGGGACGCCGCAACCTGCTGCCGCACGAATTCACGCACAGCTGGGACGGCAAGTTCCGGCGCGGCGCGGACCTGTGGACGCCCGACTTCCGCACGCCGATGCGCGATTCGCTGCTGTGGGTGTACGAGGGGCAGACGCAATTCTGGGGCTATGTGCTCCAGGCGCGATCCGGCATGGTCAGCAAGCAGGACACGCTGGACCAGTACGCCGCGATCATGGCGCTGTACGACAGCCAGCCGGGGCGCCAGTGGCGCGCGCTGATCGACACCACCAACGACCCGATCATCTCCGCGCGCCGCCCGAAGGGGTGGACGAGCTGGCAGCGCAGCGAGGATTATTACAACGAGGGGCTGCTCGTCTGGATGGACGTCGATTCGCTGCTGCGCGAGAAATCGGGCGGAACGAAGTCGATCGACGATTTCGCCAGGGCGTTCTTCGGGATCCGCGACGGCGACTGGGGCGAGGTGACCTATACGTTCGACGACGTGGCCAAGACGCTGAACGGGATCGTGCCGTGGGACTGGGCGGGCTATCTCCAGCGGCGCCTGACCGAACATGCCACCGGCGCGCCGATCGAGGGGTTCGCGCGCAACGGATACCAGCTGATCTACACCGACACGCCGACGCCGTCGTTCAAGGCGGCGGAAACGAGCGCCAAATCGACCAACCTGACCTATTCCGGGGGCATGGTGCTCGATGCCTCGGGCGAGCTGACCGGCGTCACCTGGAGCAGCCCGGCGTTCAAGGCCGGCTTTGCGGTGGGCGATCAGATCGTCGCGATCGATGGCGAGGCGTATAGCGCGGACCGGCTGAAGGCCGCGATCACCGCCGCCAAGGGCACCAAGACCCCGATCGCGCTGACGGTAAAACAAGGCGATCGCTATCGCAGTGCAGCACTCGACTATCATAATGGCTTGCGTTACCCGCGACTTCAGAAGGTCGGCGCCGGTGACACCGGGCTCGATCGTCTTCTTGCGCCCCGTTGACGCGGGGCGTTCGCACCTCACGAGGGGAAGAGCATGCGTATCGACCTGATCCCGGTGGGCAAGAGCCCGCCCGACGACCTCAACGTCGTGATCGAAGTGCCGACCGGCGGCGAGCCGGTGAAGTATGAATTCGACAAGGCGTCGGGCGCGTTGTTCGTCGACCGTATCCTGCACACGCCGATGCGCTATCCGGCGAACTACGGCTTCGTGCCGCACACGCTGTCGCCCGACGGCGATCCGCTCGACGCGCTGGTCGTCGCGCGCTCGCCGTTCATCCCGGGCTGCGTCGTGCGTGCGCGCCCGATCGCGGTGCTGAACCTGGAAGACGAGGCCGGCGGCGACGAGAAGCTGGTGTGCGTGCCGGTCGATTCGACCTTTCCGTATTATGCCAACGTCGGCGAAAAGGACGACCTGCCCGAGATCGTCTTCGCGCAGATCGAGCACTTCTTCACCCACTACAAGGATCTGGAGAAGAAGAAGTGGGTGCGCATCGGCACCTGGGGCGACCGCGAGGAAGCGCGCCGGATCGTGATCGAGGCGATCGAGCGCTACGAAGCCGCCAAGGCCGAGGGCGAGGAACCGCACGACCACGACGTGCCGGGTCGCGCGTAAGCCGAGCTGTCCCCGCCTTGCCGTTGAGAGAGTGATCCGCCCGGCTTGAAGTATCGGCGTGCTCCTGCGCACGCAGGAGTACGGTTCAACGCTGCTGGATCGAACCCTGGGCAGGGCGGGGCATTGCAACCATCGTCATTGCGAGCGCAGCGAAGCAATCCAGGGCCGGACCGGGACGCCCTGGATTGCTTCGCTACGCTCGCAATGACGACGCTGGGCCGTTGAGCGCGTTAGCCGCTCGATCGGGTCGTACCTTTCCGCTTCCTGGCTGGCGCGCGTCGACCGGCGGCGACGCCCAGCAGCGCCCAGTCCCGCGCCGCCTCCGCATCGTCGTAGCAATCCTCCGGCGCGCGGCGGTAGTTCATCGAGGCGACCGTGCCGTCGCCGCGCTCCTGCGTGAAGCGCGCGCAGCTCGCCGCATCCCATGTCGCATCGCTCTGCGCATCGCCCTTGAACCACAGGCTGCCGTCGCCACCGACGATCGCGAACACCGTGCCGTCGAGATAGAGCGTCGCGCCGCCCATCATCCGCCGGTGCGTGACGCTGCCGTCCGCCGCCAGCACCTCCGCGATCCAGTCGATCAGACCGTGATCGAGCGCCATCGCTTGCTCTGCTCCGTTTGTATGATCACGTCTGATGATAGTCCGTCATTGCGAGCGCAGCGAAGCAATGCAGTGCCGGACCAGGACGCCCTGGATTGCTTCGCTATGCTCGCAGTGACGAGATGGGTCGATCGCGCGTCATCTTTTTCTAATGACCGGCCGTCAGCTTCAGCCCGGCGATACAGGCCACCGCGCCGAGGATCAGCAGCAGCCGGAGCGGCGTCGCCGCTTCGCCGTAGAAGAGGATGCCGGTGAGGACCGTGCCGAGCGCACCGATCCCGGTCCACACCGCATAGGCCGTCCCCATCGGGATGCTGCGCGCCGCGAGCTCCAGCAACAGCATCGACATCGACACCGAGGCGAGGAAGGCGAGCGTCCAGCCGAGGTGGCGAAAGCCGTCGGCGTTGCGCAGGCAGGTGGTGAACCCGACCTCGAACAAGCCACCGACGATCAACCACACCCACGCCATCAGTCGCGCCCCGCCAACGTGCGCAGCGCAGGCCCGTCGACGCGCTGTACGGTCCATTCGTCCTGCGCGATCGCGCCCTTCGCGCGGTAGAAATCGATCGCGGGGGTATTCCAGTCGAGCACCCACCATTCGAAGCGCGCGTAATCGCGGTCGACCGCCATTCCCGCGATGGCCTTGAGCAGCGCGGCGCCCGCCCCCGCACCCCGCGCCTCGGGGGCGATATAGAGGTCGTCGAGCCAGATGCCGCGCTTGCCGGTCCAGGTCGAGAAGGTGAGATAGAAGATCGCGAAGCCGACCGCGCGACCATCGATGTCGGCGACCAGCGCCTCGGCGGCGGGATGGGCGCCGAACAGCGCGTCGTGAAGCATCGCCTCGGTGGCCTCGACCGCATCGGGCTGCTTCTCGAAGACGGCGAGGTCGCGGATGAAGCCGAGCATCGTCGGGACATCGTCGGGGGTCGCGGGGCGGATCGTGACAATCATGGGAGGGGATCTAGCCGTCATTGCGAGCGAAGCGAAGCAATCCAGGGCAGCGCGCGGGACTGTGGATTGCTTCGCTTCGCTCGCAATGACGAGCGGATGCGGATCAGGTCGCGCCTTCTAGCGCGCCCTGTGGCACCGCGCGGCGGCGGGCGGCATAGAGACAGGCGGCGACGATCACCCCCGCCCCCAGCAGCGTCGTCGGGGCGACCGCCTCGCCGAAGAACAGCCAACCGAGCACCGCCGCATAGACGAAGGACGTATATTCGGTGGTCGCGAGGAACCCCGCCTCGGCATGGGCATAGGCCCAGCCGAGCAGGAACAGCGATCCGGTCGCCAACATCGCCGCGATCGCGATCTTCCCCCACGCCTCGGGCGGGGGCAGCACCGCCAGCCACGGCGCGGCGCACAGCAGCAGCGTGGCGGTGACCGCCGATTGCACGAACGCGATCTCGCGCGGGGATGCGGCCTGGCTCTGGAGCCGCGCGACGATCAGATTGCCGGCGTAGAGGATCGCCGACAGCAGGATCGCGCCGGCGCCCATCAGTGCCTCCGGCCCGAGCGCCATCCGCGCCTGTCCGGCGAGGATCACCGCCACCCCGGCAAGCGCAGCGAGCGACGCCCCGACCACGCGTGCGCCAACGCGCTCCCCCAGCAACCATGCGCCGAGCAGCAGCGCGAGCAGCGGCGCGATGTAGGTGAGCGCGATCGCCTGTGCCATCGGTACGCGCCCGAGACCCCAGAAGAACAACAGCGCCATCGCGGTGGTCAGCGTGCCGCGCGCGACATGCAGCCGGAGCGCGCGGGTGCCGATCCGCCGCCCGCCGCCGATGCGCCATGCGACGCCACCGATGACGGTCGACAGCGTCGTTCGCCAGAGCAGCGCGTTATAGACGCCGATCGCGATCACCAGCGACTTCATGAAGGCGTCCATGATCGAGAACAGCCCGATCCCGCCCGCCGCCACGGCCAGCGCCAGCGTGGGGGAGAGGTGGCGCGGCGTGGTCACCGGATCAGGTGGACGGCGATACCAAGCCCGGGGTCAATCTCCGCAAGACGCCGATCGCCCGTCAGCACCGGCAGTTCATAGCGGCGTCCTAGCGCCAGACAGGCGCGATCACCGAGGGAAGCGCCGATCGTACGGGTCGGCTCGCGGAGTTGCGCCGCGTCCAGCGCGTCCTCCAGTTCAAAACCGATGACCTGCACCTCATAACCTCGAATGATCGCCAGCACCTCGTCCGCGCTGGCACCACGCTCCACGCCACGTGCGCAACATTCGGAGACGTTGATCGCGGACATCAGGCTTCGCCGAACGACCGCAAGCACCTCATCCGCTCCGGGCTCACCCAGCATGAGCGCCATGATCGCCGACGCGTCGACGACGACCGTCATTCCTCGCCCCAGTCGGCGCGACGATCCTTCAAAAATTGATCGACGGAATAATCACTGCCGAAGATGGCACGGGCGCGGCGTTGCGAGTCGCGCACCGACTGCTCGAACGTCATGATCGACAGCCCGCCCTCGGCATCCCTTTCGAGGATCAGCATGTCGCCGTCCTTGATGCCGAACTCGCGTCGCAAGTCCGCGGGGATGACGATCTTGCCGCCGGCGATCACCTTCGCGTGATAGGTCATGTCAGGCCCTCCAGGACCTGACATATAACACAGGACCTATGCCGCGACCAGCTTCGCCGCCGCGTCCGCCGCTTCGATCTCGGCGGCCTTCGCCTCGACCAGCTTGACGATGTGCTCGATCATGTCGGCGTCCTGGACATGGTGATCGGTGACGCCCGACAGATAGACCATGTGCTTGCCATTGCCGCCACCAGTGATGCCGATGTCGGTCTCGCGCGCCTCGCCGGGGCCGTTGACCACGCAGCCGAGCACCGAGAGGCTCATCGGGGTGCGGATATGCTGGAGCCGTTCCTCGAGCGCCTGCACCGTGCGGATCACGTCGAAGCCCTGCCGCGCGCAGCTCGGGCAGCTCACCACGCGGACGCCGCGGTTGCGGATGCCGAGCGCCTTGAGGATCTCGAAGCCGACGCGGACTTCCTCCTCCGGCTCGGCGGAGAGCGAGACGCGGATCGTGTCGCCGATCCCGAACCACAACAGCGAGCCGAGCCCGATCGACGATTTCACCGTCCCGCCGATCAGCCCGCCCGCCTCGGTGATGCCGAGGTGCAGGGGGCAGTCGGTCGCCTCGGCGAGGCCCTGATAGGCGGCGACCGCGAGGAAGACGTCGGACGCCTTCACCGCGACCTTATACTCGTGAAAATCGTGGTCCTGCAGCAGCTTAATATGGTCGAGCGCGGATTCAACCAGGGCCTCCGGGCACGGCTCGCCGTATTTCTCCAGCAGATCCTTTTCGAGGCTGCCGGCGTTGACGCCGATGCGGATCGCGCAGCCGTTGGCCTTGGCGGCGCGCACCACCTCGGCGACGCGATCGGACGAGCCGATGTTGCCGGGGTTGATGCGCAGGCACGCCGCGCCCGCGTCGGCGGCTTCCAGCGCGCGCTTGTAGTGGAAATGGATGTCGGCGACGATCGGCACCTTGGCGGCGCGCACGATCTGGCCCAGCGCGGCGGTGGAGGCGACGTCGGGGCAGGACACGCGGATGATGTCGGCGCCCGCCTCCTCGCAGCGGCGGATCTGGTCGATCGTCGCGGCGGCATCCTCGGTCGGGGTGTTGGTCATCGTCTGCACGGTGACGGGCGCATCCCCGCCGACGGGGACGTTGCCGACCATGATTTGGCGGCTGGGACGACGCGCGATATCGCGCCACGGACGGATCGACATGCCGTCCCTATACGCGCACGGCGTGGCAGTTCAAAGTCGCGGCGTGGGGCAAGCGGTGCTACGCGCCAGGAAATGCAGCGTCATTACGGTCTGGACTGGCTACGCATCGGGGCGTTCGCGATCCTGATCCTCTATCATGTCGGCATGGTGTTCGTGCCGTGGGACTTCCATGCCAAGCTGCCCGGCGCATGGTGGGTGGCGGTGCCGATGATGGCGTCAAACCCCTGGCGACTGGCGCTTTTGTTCCTGGTCTCCGGCTATGCCAGCCGCGCGCTGATGCTGCGCAACAAGGCGCCGTGGCGGTTCGCGCGGCAGCGCTCGCTCCGGCTGCTGGTGCCGTTGATCGTCGGGGTCGCGGTGATCGTGCCGGTGCAGCCCTGGGTCGAGCTGCGCGAGAAATACGGCTATCCCCACGGCTTCGGGCACTTCTGGTTGCACGACTACTTTCAATTTACCAGCATCGGGACGCTGTTTCTCCCCGCCTGGAACCACCTCTGGTTCGTCGGGTATCTCTGGGTGTACACATTGGCGCTCGCCGCCGGCGCGCTGCTGATCCCGCAGGCGGTGCGACGCGGCGCGCAGGCCGGGTTCGCGGCGATGATGCGCGGGCCGGCACTGCTGATCGTACCGATCGGATGGATGGTGGTCGTCAACTTCGTACTGTTCCCCGGCGCGCGCGAGACGCATGCGCTGGTCGACGACTGGGTGGCGCACGCCAGCTACTTCCCGTTCTTCCTGTTCGGCTATGCGCTGGCCTGCGCGCCGCACACGCTGGCGGCGCTGGTCAGGCGGTGGAAGGCGTCGGCGGCGATCGCGGTCGTCGCCTACGCCCTGGTCGCGGGGATCGAGATCCGCTGGCCCGGCAGCACGATGCCCCGCCCGTGGGGCACGGTGTTCGCGCTGGCGCGCGCAGTGGAGGCCTGGGGCGCGGTGGCGGCGCTGATCGGCTATGCCGACGGTCACTGGAACCGCGACCGCCGCTGGCGCCGGACGCTGACCGAGGCGGTGTTCCCCTTCTACATCGTCCACCAGTCGATCATCGTGCTGGTCGCCTATTGGCTCCTGCCGCTCGCGCTGCCCGGCTGGGCGGCGTTCGCGGTGCTGGTGACCGCGACGATCGCGGGATGCTGGGCGTTCTACCTGATCGGGCGGCGGATCGGGCCGCTGCGCCCGCTGATCGGGCTGCGCCGCCACGCGTCGCGACGCACGCACGTCGATCCGCGACCGGCGATCATGTGAGGCGATGCGTGTGCTTGAGGCACGTGCTTCGACAGGCTCAGCACGAACGCTTCGACAGGCTCAGCACGAGCGGACAAGGGAGGCGAGCGCAGGGACCGGCGTTACTGCCCGAACGTGCCCGCGCGGTAGAGCAGGGTGATCGCGACGCGGCGGTTGCGCGGATCCTGTGGGTTGTCGGCGATCATCGGCTCGCGATCCGCCACGCCCTCGATCCGGTTGAAGCGCGCCTCCGGGATGCCGCCCAGCGCCAGCCGCCGCCGCGTCGATTCGGCGCGGCCCGACGACAGCATCCAGTTGTTCATCGCGCGCGGATCGCCGAACGGCAGGCTGTCGGTATAGCCGCGGATCATGATCGGGTTCGGCGTCTCCTTGATCCCTTGCGCGACCAGCCCGATCAGCGCCGAGGCGTCGGTGGCGAGCGCGGTGGTGCCGAGCGCGAACATCGAATAATCGGCGTCGTCGACCAGATCGATGCGCATCCCGTCGGGCGTCATCGTGAAGCGGATGTGCTTGGCGAGCTTCGCAAGGTCGCGGCTCTGCGCGATCTTCTCCATCACGTCCTGGCGCATCTTGGCGAAGCGCTTCGCATCCTCCTTCGCCATCGTGCTGCGCAGCGACCCCTTGGTGCCGAAGCCCTTCATCTCGCCGACCGGATTGTCGGTGACGAGCGCCAGCGCGTGCAGATCCGAGGTGCCCGCCTTCGGCCCGATCTTCTCCTTCGAGGTCAGCGATTCGCCGCCGCCGATCCCCTGCCCGCCGATCCCGACACGCTTCTTGTCGATCAGCGTCGGCGCGAAATAGTCGGCGATGCCCTTGCGCTGCTTCTCGGTGGTCGCGCCCAGCAGCCACAGGAGCAGGAAGAACGCCATCATCGCGGTCACGAAATCGGCATAGGCGACCTTCCACGCGCCGCCGTGGTGCCCGCCGGCGACCATCGTGATCTTCTTGACGATGACGATCTTGGGCG
Source organism: uncultured Sphingomonas sp. (assembly GCA_913777325.1). GTDB lineage: Bacteria > Pseudomonadota > Alphaproteobacteria > Sphingomonadales > Sphingomonadaceae > Sphingomonas. Next base: position 15,390 of record CAJYSA010000066.1, read on the forward strand.
GCTCGTTCTTGCCGTGCGGAGCTTTTGCCATCGCGCTTACTTACCGCGCAGGCCGTCGAAGACCTCGGCAAAGCCGGGCTGGTTCTTGTGCTCGATCCCCGAGCGCGCCGCCTCGATCACCAGCGGCTGCGGATGGCCGTGGAGCGAGGCGATGATGATCTGCTTGACGACGTGATAGATCGCCGCGTCCGCCTCCACGACCTGCTTCAGCCGGCCCGCGAACGGATTGACGATGCCGTACGCCAGCAGCACGCCCATGAAGGTGCCGACCAGCGCCGAGCCGATCATCCCGCCGAGCACCGACGGCGGCTTGTCGATCGATCCCATCGTCTTCACGATGCCGAGCACCGCCGCGACGATGCCGAGCGCGGGAAGCGCGTCGGCCAGGCTCTGGAGCGTATGTTCCGGCCCCTCGACCTCGTGGTGGTGGGTCTTGATCGCATTCTCCATGACCTCCTCGACCGCATGGACGTCGAGCGTGCCCGAGGACACGACGACCAGCCGCAGCGTGTCGGCGATCAGGTTGACCAGCGAATGGTCCTTCAGCAGCTTGGGATATTCGGCGAACACCGCCGACGACTTGGGATCCTCGACATGCGGCTCGAGCGCGATCGGCCCCTCCATCCGCAGCATCTTCATCAGCTTGCTGACCAGGAAGATGACGTCGAGATAGTCCTGCTTCTTGTATTTCGGCCCCTTGAAGACCTTGCCCAGGCCGCCGCCCAGCGCCTTCAGCTCCTTGCCCGAATTGCCGATGACCAGCGCGCCGACCGCGGCGCCGCCGATGATGAGCATTTCGTGGGGAATCGCCTCGAACACGGGTTCGAGATTGCCGCCGGTGATGGCGAAACCGCCGAACACCATGCCAAGGAGGATGACGAGGCCGATGGCCGGGAACATGCGGTTTTCCCCAAACTTGCTGGCGGGATGATTCTTCGAGGGGAGTGGTTAACCCGGCAGCGGTGGAGAAGTGGTTACCGGCGCGGCGGTTACGCGGGGTTCACCGGTCGGGGGGTGTAGGGGGCATGTGCTTCGGCGCGAACGGAGAGAGGGGAGGCCACGAACCGCGGGCGGAGGCACGCGCGTTGCTTCCACCCGTTCGTCCCGAGCCTGTCGATGTGGAGCGGAGACGGGTGCGCTTCGGGCACGTGCTTCGACAAGCTCAGCACGAACGGGCGAAGGAGGATGGGCTTCGACACGCTCAGCATGAACGGGCGGGGGAGGATGGGCTTCGACACGCTCAGCACGAACGGGTGAGGGAGAATCGGCTTCGGCCCGCTCGGCACGGGCGGGGCCGAAGGTGCCAGTCGTTCGCCACGGCGAGCGTAGCGAAGCAACCCGGGGCCGGATCAGGACGCCGTGGATTGCTTCGCTACGCTCGCCATGACGACAAGGGCGATCAGCGCAGGTAGCTGAAGAGCGACAATTGCGAGAGTTTCGAGAAGCTGGCCTGCGTGGCGTTCAGGATCGTCATCGTCTTGGCGAATTCCGCCGCCGCGCTGGTCATGTCGGTGTCCTCCAGCGACGAGCGCAGTTCCTCGCGATCCGCCGAGACATTCTCCTGCAACGTCTGCTGAAGATCGACCCGCGCCGCGCGCGCGCCGATCGACGACTGGACGATCGAGATCTGGTCGGTCGCGGAATTGACCTTGTCGAGCATGTTGCGCGCCGATTCGCCGGTGGCGTCGCCCTGTTGCAGTGCGGTGGCGAGTTGCGTGAGGATCGCCAGCGTGTCGCCCGCCGGGCTCTGGAAGATCCGTGCCGCGGTCTCGGTCGGCTGGATCGTCATATTGTCGGCGATCGGCACTTCGGACAACGCGGGGGCGGTGTTGTAGAGGAAGGTGCCGTCGGGATTCTTGGTGATCGCGGGCGTGCCCGCCGCGCTGCCGAACAGCGAGCGACCGTTCGAATCGCTGACGTTGCCCAGCCCGACCAGCGTATCGACGATCGCCTTCATCTCGTCGCCGATGACCTTGCGGTCCTGCACGCTGAGCGAGCCGTTGCCCGCACGCACCGTCAGCTCGGTGGCGCGCTGCATCTGCTCGGTGATCGAGCTGAGCGTCGTATCGGCCTGCGACAGCAGCGACGACGACATGTTCATGTTCGACGTATAGGCCTGCGCATCGATGTTCTTGCGATCGAACTCGGCGAGCTGCTGCCCGACCGAGACGTTCTCGGACGGCGAGGTGAACTTTTTGCCGGTCGCGATCTGCGTCTGCAGTTTCACCGCGGTGGACATCAGCGATCCCATCCGCGCCGCGGACCGATCGAACATGAGGCTGCTGGCGATCTGCATGATGGTTACCTGATCTCGAGGATCGACTGGAAGGTTTCCTTGGCGACCTGGATCACGCGGCTGGACGCCTGATACGCCTGCTGGAACTTCAACAGATCGATCGCTTCATTGTCGAGATTGACCCCGACCTGTTCGGAGCGCGTGGTGACCGCGCCGTCGCGGATCGCGGTCTGCGCGTCGCCGACCAGCCGCCGCTGCTTGAGCGTGGCGGCATTGTCGGTGACGAGCGACTGGATGCTGCCCTCGAACCCGACCGACGCGCGCTTGTCGGCCAGCTTCACCAGGTTCGACGCGTCGCGCGAGCCACCGCCGCGCCCCGCCGCGATCAGATCGCCGCTGGCCAGGTTGACGCTGAAGCTGGTCGCGTCCTTGGGATCCGCCTTGAAGAAGTCGGTGCCCTTGGTGCCCTTCAGATCCTCGCCCTCGCCCTGGAGGGTGTTGACGGTGTCGACCAGGCTGGCGGCGACGCGACCCAGCGCGTCGCGGTTGCCGGCGATCCGCTGCGCCCCCTCGACCATGCCGGCGAGCGTGCCGCCCTCGGGATCGAACAGCGTGGGGGAGCCATTGGGCGGGCGCACCGCCAGCGCGACGTTGCTGCCGGTGCGGCCATAGGCGACCTCGCTGGCGTCGCGCGGATCGACCAGCACCGGGCCGTTCGCACCGCTGGCCCGCACCGTGGCGCGCCCGTAATCGTCGAGCTTCACATCGATATCGGTCAGCGCGCTCATCTGCTGGAGCAGATCGTCGCGCTGATCCATCAGCCCGGCCATCGCGGAGGTGCCGGGCGCGGTGCGCACCAGCCCCTGATTGACCTTGAGCACCGCCTGGTTGAGCCGCGTCAGCTCGGCGGCGGCCTGACCCGCCTGACCGTCCAGCTCGGCACCGGCATCGTCGAGCGCGCGCGCGGTGACCCCGAAGGCATCGGCGACCGAGGCGCCCGCGCTCAGCATCCCGGCCCGCAGCGCGGTGGAACTGGGATCGGCCTGAAGCGCGGTGCCCGCCGCGAAGAACGCGGTCATCCGCGACGACAATTGCCCGCTGCCCAGCGCGGTCTCGATCCGCTCCAGCCAGACCGACCCCGCCTGCGTGCGCGACAGATCGGCGGTGGCGGTGCGCAGCGATTGATCGGCGTAGGAATTGCCGGCGCGCTGGATATCGAACGCGGAGGCGCCCATGCCGTTGGGCGAGGCCTTGTTCCAGCCGGTGCCTCCGGTGATCTCGCGGATCGTCGGGGTGCGACGGACGTAGGACGCATTGCCGGCGTTGGCGATGTTCTCCGACGTCGTCGTCAGCGCCGTCTGATACGTGCGCACGCCCGAAGCGCCAATGGAGAGCAGGTCCGTCATGTGCCGATCGTGGCACGATTCGGGTTAAAATCCGGTTTAAGGGCGCGGGAGCGAACGGGGGCGCGCGCCCGCTGGTCATGGCGAGCGTGGCGAAGGAAGGTTCAGGGCGTTGCCGTCGACGTCGGCGTGGCCGCATCCGCCGCGATCCCCGGCTGCGCCTGCGCCAGGAACCTGCTCATCGCCTGTCCGATGCCGATCGGGTGATGTTCGGCCATGTTCTGCACGACCTTCTGGTCGCTCATGTCGCGGAACGTCTCCATCGCCTTGCTGTCGATCAGCGGGTCGGCGAGCTTGGCCTGGCGCATCGATTTCAGCATCATCCCGGTGAACACCGATTCGAACTGCTGCGCGGCCTTGTCGAGGTTCTGGCGGGTGGCGGCCCGGGAGAGGCCGGTGTCCAGCCCGGTCTGCCCGGTGATGCCGCCCTTGATCGCGTCGGTCATTACAGCACCACCAGTTCGGCCTTGAGCGCGCCGGCTTCCTTCAGCGCCTCCAGGATCGCGACCAGATCGGCGGGCGAGGCGCCGATCGCGTTCACCGCCTTTACGACATCGGCCAGCTTCGGCCCGGGGGCGAGCAGGAACATCGGCTTCTTCTCCTCGGTGACCTGCACGTTGGAGCGGTTCTCCAGCGCGGTCTGGCCGTTGCTGAGCGGGGCGGGCTGGCTGACGCGCTGGCTCTCGTCGATGCGCACCGTCAGCTTGCCGTGCGTGACGGCGGCGGCACCGAGGCGGACGGCGGAGTTGATGACCACGGTGCCGGTGCGCGCGTTGACGATCACCTTGGCGGGCGGCTCGGCGGAATCGACCGAGAGGTTCTCGATCTCGCTCATCAGCATCGCGCGCACGTCGGCGCCGACCGGCGCGCGCACCGCCACCGACACCGCATCGGTGGCCTGCGCGGTGCCGAAGCCCAGCTTGCGGTTGATCGCGGCGGCGACGTTCTGCGCGGTGGTGAAATCGGCGCGCGCGAGATTGTAGGTGAGGAACGGCGTGTCGGCGAACCCGGTGGCGACCGCGCGCTCGACCGTCGCACCCTCCGGGATGCGGCCCGACGAGGGCACGTTGATGACGATCTTAGACCCGTCCGCGCCCTCCGCGCCGAGCCCGCCGACCGCCAGATTGCCCTGCGCCATCGCATAGACCTGTCCGTCGGCGCCGAGCAGCGGGGTGAGCACCAGCGCGCCGCCACGAAGCGACTTCGCCTTGCCCATCGAGGCGACGGTGATGTCGATCCGCTGGCCGGGCTTGGCGAACGGCGGCAGCTCGGCGGTGATCAGCACGACCGCGGCGTTCTTCAGCCCCGGGTTCGCGCCGGCGGGCAGTTGCAGCCCGAAGCGCGAGGCGACCGCCTTCACCGACTGCACCGTATATTCCAGGTTGTCGTCGCCGGTGCCGGGCAGCCCGACGACCACGCCGTAACCGGTCAGCTGGTTCGAACGGATACCCTGGAACCCGCCCAGATCCTTGATCCGGTCGGCCTGCGCGGGCACCGACACGAGCAGCGCGACGAGCGCGATGAAGAGCGTGCGGAGCATCAGAACGGGCTCACCGACTGGAAGAAGCGGGACAGCCAGCCCTGGCGGCTGGCGCGGGCGACGTCGCCCTTGCCGGTATAGGCGATCTGCGCATCGGCGACGCGCGTCGAGGGGACGCGATTGTCGCGGTCGACGTCGGCGAAGCGGACGATGCCTTTGATCTGGACGAATTCGTCACCACGGTTGAGCGTCACGCGCTTCTGCCCGCGCACCAGCATCGTGCCGTTGGGATATACCTCCGCCACCGTCACCGACACCTCGCCCGACAGCGAGTTCGCCTGATCGGCGGTGCCCTGTCCGTTGAAGCCGCGCTTGCCGTCCATCCCCACGTCGCTGGGGCTGAGCAGTCCGCCGAGCGGGCCGGTGGTCGGCGGGGTGAGCCCGAACGACCCCTTCGAATCCAGCTTCGACGCCGACGACTTGGACGCGGCGGTCCGCTCGACCAGCACGATCGTCAGCGGATCGCCGACGCGGCGCGCGCGCCAGCCCTCGTAGAGCGCGGCATAGCCGTCGGCGGCCTGGAAGATCGCGCCGTTCGCCACCGGCACGGGCGGCGGCGGCGCGAGCGGCGCGACGCGCGCGGCGCTGAAATCCTCCGCCGGCTTCTTCTTGAGCACCTTGCCGAAGATGCTGGCATGCGCGGGCGCCGGGACCAGCGCGACCGCGACGGCGGCGCCGAGCAGCCCGCCCAGCAGGGTACGAATCCGGCGGAAGGTGTTGGCAGTCGTCATGACGCGACTCATGACAGATTCTGGTTAACGTATTTCAGCATGTCGTCGGTGGCGGAGATCATCTTCGAATTGACCTCATAGGCGCGCTGGGTCTCGATCATGTCGACCAGCTCCTCGACGACGTTGACGTTGCTGGCCTCCAGCGTGCCCTGCCGCACGCGCCCGCGCCCGTCCTCGCCCGGCACGCCCATGTTGGCCGCGCCGCTGGAGGTCGTCTCGACCAGGAAGTTGTCGCCGCGCGACTCCAGCCCGGCGGGGTTGGGGAAGCTGGCGGTCTGGATCTGGCCCAGGTTCTGCCCCTGCGTCTGCCCCGGCACGGTGGCGGTGACGGTGCCGTCCATGCCGATCGTGATCTGCGTCGCGTTGGTGGGCACCGTGATGCCGGGCATCACCTGATACCCCTGGCTGGTGATCAGCAGCCCTTCGGGCGAGCGCGAGAAATTGCCGGCGCGCGTGTAGCCGAGCTGACCGCCGGGCATCTGCACCTGGAAATAGCCGTCGCCGTCGAGCGCGAGGTCGAGGCTGTTGCCGGTCTGGTTCATCGACCCCTGCGTCTCGGTGCGCGACGTGCCCTGCACGCGCACGCCGGTGCCGAGGTTCAGCCCGGTGGCATATTGCGTCTCACCGGTCGATTGCGCGCCCGGCGCGGTGACGACCTGGTACGACAGCGTCTCGAACGACGCGCGGTCGCGCTTGAAGCCGGTCGTGCTGACGTTGGCGAGGTTGTTCGAGATGACGCGCATCCGCGTGTCCTGGGCGTCCAGCCCGGTGCGCGCGATGTGCATGGCGGCAGTGGTCATGGCTCAGATCCTTCCTCAGCCCGGCAGGCGCATCACGGATGCGCTCGATTCGTCCATGGAGCGGGCCTCTTTCAGCAAATTGGCCTGCACTTCGTAGCTGCGCTGGTTCTCGATCATGTCGACCAGCGCCTGGGTCATGTTGACGTTGGAGCCCTCCAGCGCGCCGCTGGCGACCGATGCGTCGAGATCGGCGGGCATCACGCCGCCGCCGCGCACGCGCATCAGATTGTCGAGCCCCTTCACGGCATCGCTGCCCTTGCTCGACACCACCTTCAGCCGGTCGACGACGGTCGTCTGCCCGGTCTTGTCGCCCTGCGGCACGATCGAGATCGAACCGTCCGCGCCGATGCTGATCGAATCGTACGGCGGCACGGTGATCGGCCCGCCCTGTCCCATCACGAGGAACCCGTCCCCGGTCTGGAGCGCACCCGACGCCGACACCGACAGGTCGCCGCGGCGCGTATACGCCTCCGACCCGTCCGACGCCTGCACCGCCAGCCATTTGTCGGCATCGCCCAGCGCGACGTCGAGCGGGCGCCCGGTCTGCTGGATGACGCCGGGCGCGCGATCCGCGTCGCGCACCTCCTCCGAGGTCGGCTGGCGCGCCGACAGCTGCGACGAGCCGTCGGACAGGATGATCCGTTCGAACACCACGCGATCGGCGCGGAAGCCGGTGGTCGACGCGTTCGCCATGTTGTTGGCGATCGCGGCCTGCGACTGCATGTGCGCACGCAGGCCGGTCGCCGCGGTATAGACCAGCTTGTCCACTTACATCCTCTCCGACGGATCGTCAGGCTAAGCTTAGGCGCGGATGTTGAAGATCGACTGCGACACCTGCGTCGCGGTATCGAGCGCCTTCGAGTTCGCCTGGAAGTTGCGCTGCGCCGCGATCAGGTTGACCAGCTCCTCGGTGATGTCGACGTTCGACCCCTCGAGCTGACCCGACTTCAGGCTGCCGAAGCCCTCGGCGGCGGCGAAGCCGAGCGTCGCCTTCCCCGAGATGCCCGTCGCCTGCCAATAGTTGCTGCCCGCCTGGCGCAGGCCGGTCGGCGCCGAGAACTTGGCGATCGCCACCTTGCCGAGCGGCACGATGTCCGAGTTGGAATAGCTGGCCTTGATGATCCCTGCGTCGTCGACGGTGATGCCGACGAGCTGGCCGACCGCGACGCCGTCCTGCACGCGGTTGCTGACCGCCGCCGCCGCCGCCGTCTGCGTCGAGCCGGTCAGGTCGAGCTTGATCGCCTGCTGCGCCGCGCCCGAGGCGGGGATGAACGGCTTGAACTGGATCGCGGTCGGCGCGACCAGCGCGCCGGTGGTGTCGTACTTCTGCGTGACGGGGCCGGGGCCGGTCGCAACGCCGTCGTCCGGCGTCAGCATCTGGTCGCCGACGAAGGTGTAGACGTTCCACGTCCCGGTGTTCGGCGGCGTGGCGTTCGGCTCGCCTTCCTTGGTGCGGACGTAATAGCTGGTCATCGTCATCGGATTGCCGTTCGCGTCATAGACGCGCGTCGCGACCGAGTTGTTGTAGGTGGTGGTGTCGGTACGCTTGAACAACGCCGGATCCTTGACGGTCGCGGTCGAGGGGATCTGCACCTTGGTCGCGACGTTCTGCGTCTTCTTCGGCGTACCGCTGGTCGGCTGGATCTGAAGGTTGGTCAGCGACTTGTCGCCGGTGGCGGTGACGTTGCCGTCGTTATCGACCGGGTAGACCATCAGATAGCTGCCCTGCGCGTCGATCACGTTGCGGCTGTCGTCGACGGTGAAGGCGCCGGTGCGGGTGTAGTTGACCTGATCCGACAGGCCGGTCGACTTCACGACGAAGAAGCCCTCGCCCAGGATCTGCATGTCGAGCGCGCTCTTGGTCTGGTTCGAGGAACCGTCCGAGAACTGCTGCACCGTGCCCTTCACCGACACGCCCGAGCCGACCATCTTGCGCGGATCGGTCGACACGTTCGACGAGATGACGTCGGCGAACGCGGTGCGGCTCTTCTTGAAGCCGTTGGTGGAGACGTTGGCCAGATTGTGGCTGATGACCGACATGTCGGTCTGCATGGCCTGGAGGCCCGACAGCGAAGTGAAGAAGGACATGGGGGTACTCCTGCGGAAAAGGGGTTAGGCGACCTTGCGGATCGCCGAGGGGGCCACGGTGCCGAGGCCGGTGACGTTGAGGACGGGCTCGCTGCCCGCCGAGAGGCCGACCGTTTCGACCGGCGCCCAGACCAGCGAGGTGGCGGGCACGATCGTGCTGCCGTTCGCGGCCTCGACCGTGACGGTGTAGGGGCCGTTCTCGACCTTGTTGCCGCCGTCGTCCTTGCCGTCCCAGTTATAATCGATGGTGCCGGCGTCGTGCTTGCCGAGCTGGATGTTCTTGACCGCCAGCCCGTTCTTGTCGGTGATCGTGACATCGACGTCGGTGGCCGAATTCGGCAGCTCCACCGCGCCCATGATCCCGCCGTTGGTCCGCTCATAGGCGGTCTTGCCCTCGGTGAGCACGGTGCGCCCGACGAAGCTCATCGCCTCGCTCGACGTCGTGGTGCCCAGCCGGGCCGCGATGCCCTGCAGCGTGCTGCTCATCTCGGTGATCCCGGCGACCTGCGAGAAGGTCGCCATCTGCGCGACCATCTGCGTATTGTCCTGCGGGTTGAACGGATCCTGATATTGCAGCTGCGCGGTCATCAGGCGCACGAAGTCCTTCTGGCCGAGCTGCGACTTGCCGACGGTGGGGTCCGCGCTCTTGCCGGTGACGGCATTGGAGCGCGCGACGCCGGCGGCGGAGAAGATGGCGTCCTGCGCGGCCTTGTCGGCGGCGCTGGTGGAGGTGATCCCGGTCATGGTCAGCGACCCATCTTGAGAGTGTCGAGGATCAGCGTCTTGGCGGTCTGCATGACCTCGACGTTGTTCTGGTAGCTGCGCGCGGTCTCCATCATGTCGACCAGCTCGCGCGATTCATCGACCGCCGCGTCGAAGACGTTGCCGTCCTTGTCGGCCAGCGGATGATTGGGATCGTAGCGCTTGGTCGGCTTCTCGCCCGCGGTGACGATCTGCTGCACGTCGACGGTCGACAGCCCGGTCGCCTCGTCGAAGCTGGTGCGGAACACCGGCTTCATCGTCTTGTACGCGCCGTCCTCCGTCCCCGACACGCCGCCGGCGTTGGCGAGGTTGGAGGCGGTGGTGTTCATGCGCGTGAGCTGCGCCGACATCGCGCGCCCCGCGACCTGGAAGATCGACATCGACGGGTTCGACATGCCTTATTCTCCCTTCAGCGCGCGGGTGATCTGGCCGATGCGACCGTTCAGGAACGCCAGCGTGCTCTGATATTGCACGGCGTTCTCGGCGAAGGCGGTCTGCTCGGTGGACAGCTCGACGGTGTTGCCGTCCATCGACGGATTGGTGGGGACGCGATATTTCAGCGCCCCGCCCAGATCGCTGCCGATGTCGCCGCCCGGCTGCGCCTCGACCGCGTTCAGCGCGGCCTTGAAGTCGATGTCGCGCGCCTTGAAATTGGGCGTGGAGGCATTGGCGATGTTCGACGCCAGCACGCCCATGCGCTGTGCACGCACCTCCAGCGCGGCGGCGTGAACTCCGAACAATCCCTCGGCCATCGGCCCCAACTCCTCCACGCACGACAGGTGCACGAGGCTGATCAGCAAGGGGCGTGCCAAATGGGGTGGCGAACAGCAAAGACAGACGCCCGCCGGGGCTTGCCCCTTCGTCATTGCGAGCGCAGCGAAGCAATCCAGGGCCGGATCAGGACGCCCTGGATTGCGTCGCTGCGCTCGCAATGACGAAGGGAGGGCGGCAAAGGTTTGCCGTTTGCCGGCAATCGCGGTTGCCGCCGGCCCCTGCCACACTGCCGCCTGGCCGCTGGCGAATCACTTGGCCCGCGCCTTGCAACAGGGACGCGCATGACACCCACGCTGTTCTTCGACCCCGTCGCGCTGGCGATCGTGCTGGGCGGCACCTTGCTGGCCACGGTGCTGCGCACCCCGCTGCGCGATCTGGGCCATGCGGTGCTGGCGCTGCGCGCGCTGCCGCGCCGGCGCTTTCGTGCCGATACGCGGCTGGAACAGATCACCGCGCTGGCGCGGATCGCGCAGCGCCACGGCGTCCACGCGCTGGACCGCAGCGTGATCCGCGACACCGATATCGCCGCCGCGATCGCGCAGATCGTCGACGGCGCGCAGCCGGGCGCGGTGATCGCCGCGCTGGACACCGCGCGCCGCCAGCGCGCCGAGCGCCACCGCGTGATCGTCGAATGCTGGACCGCGATGGCCGAAGCCGCGCCGGCGATGGGGATGGTCGGCACGCTGGTCGGGCTGGTCGCGATGTTCACGCGCATGTCCGATCCGCAGGCGATCGGCGCGGCGATGGCCGTCGCGCTGCTCGCCACGCTGTATGGCGCGTTGCTCTCCAATATGGTCGCGATGCCGATCGCCGCGCGGCTGCGCACGCTGGCGCGCGCCGAGTTGCTGGAGCGCGAGCGGCTGGTCGCGCCGCTCGCCGAGCTGGCCGAGCGCGAGGCGCCGCGCGCGCGCCCGCGCCTGCACGAACCGGAGCCGCCGATCGTCATCGTCGAACAGGACGAAGCGGCATGAGCGACGGCGACGTGCTGGATATCGCGCCGGGTCGCCCGCTGTGGCTGGTGACGCTGGCCGATCTCGCCTTGCTGCTGGTCGGCTTCTTCGTGCTGCTCCAGGCCAACCAGACGCTGAGCCCACGTGACCTGGCGCGCGGCATTGCCGAGGGGTTCGGGGTCGCGCCCGCCCCGGCGGCGATGGCGGTCTCCAGCCACGGCATCAGCGGCTTCGCGGCGGGGTCGGCGGTGCTGCCGCAGCGCCCCGACGCGCTGATCGCCTGGGCGCGCGCCGAACTGCGCGATCCGCGCGTGCGGCTGACCATCACCGCCGGCACCGACGGCAGCGCGGTGGATGTCGACGCGGCGTCGCGCAGCGCGGTGGTGCTCGCCGCCGATCGCGCGCGCGCGGTCGCCGCCGCGCTGGCGGCGGGCGGGGTGCCCGACCAGCGCCTGATCCTGTCCACGACCCCGGCGCGCGGCCCGCGCGCGGTGGTCGTCACGCTCGCCTTCGCGGGCGAAACCACCTCGCAAGGAACCCGCCGATGATCGCCCTGCTCGCCGCCGCCGCCCTTACCTTTCAGGATACCGGCGCGATCGATCGCGCGGTCGCCGCCTTCACCACGCGCCCGATCGGCAGCGAGGGCGGCGCGCGTGCCCCGGTCGATGCGCGGCTGCGGCTGGCGACCTGTTCGATGGTCGCGCTGTCATGGCGTACCGAGGCGCATGACGCGGTGGTCGTCGCCTGTGCCGAGCCGGCGTGGCGGATCTTCGTGCCGGTGATCGCGCCGCCCCGCGCCGCGGCCGCCGCTTCCCCGGCCGTGCTGCGCGCGGGCGCCGCCGCTCCGCCCGCGCGCGCGGAACCGGTGATCCGGCGCGGCGACCCGGTGGTGATCGAGGCGGGCGCGGATGGCTTTTCGATCACGCGCGAAGGCGTGGCGATGGCCGACGCGGCGCCGGGCGGTCGCGTGATGATCCGCGTCGCCGACACCGCGCGCCCGGTGCAGGCGGTGGCGGTCGAGGCGGGGCGCGCGACCCTGCCCGGATGGCCGGAATAAAAAAGTGCTAAAGCCCCCCCTCCAGCGGTCGTTTCTGCCGGTGTCAGCGGAAAGCGACAGGTGTGGACATGGTGGACTCAATAGGATCAGCGACGGTGAGGGCGGGGTTATCTCCCGTCTCGACCGTCCAACGCGCCGGCAAGGCCGGGCCGGTCGCCGAGACGGCACCGGTCGCCAAGGCGGCAAGCCCGGCGGGTGCGGACGCGACGCAGGCGCCCGGCGCGATGGCCAGCGCGATGGCATCGTCGCCGCCGGTCAACGCGGATCGCGTGCAGCAGATCAAGACCGCGCTCGCCAACGGCACCTTCCCGCTGTCGCCCTCGACGATCGCGGATCAATTCATCGCGCTGCGCTACGATTGGATGTCCCGCAATGAACAGGCGTGATGCGCTGGTGCGCGTGATCGACATGCTCCATGCCGAGATCGCCGCGCTGAAGAGCAACGACATGAACGCGCTGGAGCGCGCGACCGCGAACAAGCTGCGCGCGATCGAGGAGTTGCAACAGCTCGGCGACGGCCCGGCCACGCCGGAGCTGCGCGGGCTGGTCGAAGAGGCGGATCGCCTGAACGACACCTGCCGCATCTACGTGAACCTGATGGCGGCAAATGTTCGCCGCCGCCTGCAACTTCTTTCCGGTCAGGGCGGCAACGCCTATGGCCGCGGCCCCGCCGCCGCCTACGCCTGACCGGCATCACCGCTGACACCGACACGCCCCGGCCCCCACCGCCGGGGCGTTGTGATTCCGGGCTTCCGTCATTGCGAGCGCAGCGACGCAATCCAGTGCTGAACCAAGCCGCCCTGGATTGCTTCGCTGCGCTCGCAATGACGATGTGGGCGTTGGCACGCCCCTTGCAGCAATGCGGGGCATGACCGTTTCCGCGATCACCTCTGCCAGCCAGCGCGTCACGTCCGCGATTCAGCGCGCGGCGCAGCGCACCGGCGTCGACTTCGACTATCTGATGGGTCAGGCGCGGCTGGAAAGCGGGCTGAACGCCAATGCGCGCTCGGGCACCTCCTCGGCGGCGGGGCTGTACCAGTTCCTCGACCAGAGCTGGCTGGCGGTGGTCAAGCAGCATGGCGGCGAGCACGGGCTGGGCTGGGCCGCCGACAGCATCCAGAAGTCGGGCGGGCGCTACGTCGTGAGCGGCGGCAACCGCCAGGCGATCCTGGGGCTGCGCAACAATCCCGAGATCTCCGCGCTGATGGCCGCCGAGCACGCCAGCGACAACAAGGGCGCGATCGAGGCGGTGACGGGGCGCGAGGCGACCGGCACCGATTTGTACATGGCGCATTTCCTGGGCATCGGCGGCGCGCGCACCTTCCTGTCGGCGATGCAGAGCAACCCGGATCGCAGCGCCGCCGCGGTCTTCCCGACCGCCGCGCGCGCCAACCGCAGCGTCTTCTACGAGCGCGACGGCTCGCCGCGCTCGCTCTCCGAAGTGTATCAGCGCTTCGCCGACAAGCTGGGCGGCGGCAGCGACGCCGCCGCGACCGCCAAGGCCAACAACCAGTGGCAGTTCGCCGCGCAGGCGCTGGCGATGGGCCAGGACGCCACCGTCGTCACCGGCGCCGGGCAGAGCGCCAGCGACGCGCTCGACTGGGCGAAGTCGGCGCTGGGCGCGCGCGGGACGCAGGGCAGCCTGTTGCGCCCGTCGCCCGACAATGCGCGGCTGGCGTATATGATGCTCGCCGGGCTGGGGCGCTAAGAAATGAAGATCCTCGCCGCCGCGCGCCAGGGTGCGCTCCCCGCCGCGATCCTGCTGCTCGTCGTCCTCATGGTCGTGCCGATCCCGGCGTTCATGCTGGACGTGTTCTTCATCATGAACATCACGATCAGCCTGGCGGTGCTGATGGTCGCGCTGAACGCCGAGAAGCCGCTCGACTTCTCGTCCTTCCCCACCGTGCTGCTGTTCGCGACGCTGTTCCGCCTCGGCCTGAACGTCGCGTCGACCCGCATCGTGCTGGTCCATGGCCATACCGGATCGGCGGCGGCGGGGCATGTCATCGAGGCGTTCGGGTCGTTCGTGATCGGCGGCGACTATGTCGTCGGCCTGTTCGTGTTCGCGATCATCGTCATCATCAACCTGATCGTCGTCACCAAGGGCGCGGGCCGCGTGTCCGAAGTGTCGGCGCGCTTCACCCTCGACGCGCTGCCCGGCAAGCAGATGGCGATCGACGCCGACCTGAACGCCGGCCTGATCACGCCGGACGAGGCCAAGAAGCGCCGCGTCGACGTCGCGACCGAGGCCGAATTCTACGGCTCGATGGACGGCTCGTCCAAGTTCGTGAAGGGCGACGCGGTCGCCGGGCTGCTGATCCTCGCCGCCAACATCGTCGGCGGCTTGATCCTCGGGCCGGTCAGCCACTCGCTGACGATCGCCAAGGCCGCGCAGACCTATACGATGCTGGCGATCGGCGACGCGCTGGTCGCGCAGGTGCCCGCGCTGCTGCTGTCGATCGCCGCTGCCGCCATCGTCACCCGCGTGAAGTCCGAAAAGGATCTGGCGGGCCAGATCGGCAGCCAGTTCGGCTCGGCGCGCACCTGGACCCCGGTCGCCGCGATCCTGACGCTGCTCGGCGTGCTGCCGGGGATGCCGCATCTCGTGATCCTGCCGCTTGCCGCCGCCGCCGGGTTCGCCGCGTGGAAGCTGCACCAGATCGCCAAGCGCCCCGCGATCGTCGAGGCCCCCGCGCCCGTCGAGGCACCCGATCCGTCCAAGATCGGCTGGGACGAAGTGTCGGAGACGATGCTGGTCAACCTCGACATCGGGTACGGGCTGGTCCCGCTGGTCGACGAGCGTCGCGGTGCGCCGCTGATGGGCCGCATCACCGGCGTACGCCGCCAGCTGTCGAAGGAACTCGGCTTCGTCGTGCCGCAGGTGCGCGTCCGCGACGACATCAACCTGCCGCCCTACACGTACCGCGTGATGCTGGGCGGCGTGTGCGTCGGCGAGGATCAGGTGTCGCCCGACGAGATGCTGGCGCTCGACACCGGGCAAGGCTTCGGCGAGCTGATCGGCAAGAAGGCCAAGGATCCCACCTTCGGGCTGGACGCGACGTGGATCGCGACCGGCGACGCCGATGTCGCGACGGGCCAGGGCTATCTGGTCGTCGATTCGGGCACGGTCATCGCCACGCACCTGAACCACGCGCTGGGCGCCAATGCCGGCGACCTGCTGGGCGCGGACGAGGTACAATCGCTGCTCGACGAGCTGAAGGAGCGCGCGCCGCAACTGGTCGCCGCGCTGGCCCCGCTGCCGCTGACCTCGCTGGCGACCGTCCTGAAGGGCCTGTTGTCCGAAGGCATCCAGCTCCGCGAATTCCGCCGCATCGCCGCCGCGGTCTCGCTCGCCGCGCAGCGCACCGTCGATCCGTCCGAGATCATCGAGCTGATCCGCCCCGAGCTCGGCTCGCTGATCATCGCCAAGCTGGCGGGCGTGCGCGAGCCGCTGCGCGTGATGACGCTGGAGGGCGGGCTGGAGCAACTGCTCGGCCAAGCCGCGCGCCAGGATCCGGGCCGGCACGTCATCGAACCCGAACTCGGCCGGCGCATCGTCGACGCGCTGCAAGCCGCGGCCCAGCCGCTGATCGCGGAAGCGAAGCCGTTCGCGCTGGTCGTCCAGCCCGCGATCCGCGTCGCCATCCGCAAACTCATCCGCACCGTTCTACCGGATACGCCCGTCATGAGCTTCTTCGAAGTCCCCGAGGACAAGGCCGTCGAGGTCGTCGCGATCATCGGCAACCAGCCGCAGCAACAGGCGCTGGCGGCATGAGCGCGGAACCGATGCCGCAGGCGTTCACCGCCGCACAGCCGGTCCCGCAGCCCGCGCCGATCCCGCTCGACGCGCCGCTCACCTATAAGCCGCGTGCGCGCGCGCGGGACGAGAATGCGCTGGTGCGCGAGCATCTGCCGCTCGTCCGGCGGCTGGCGTGGCATGTCCATGGCAGCGTCTCGACCGCGATCGAGGTCGAGGATCTGGTGCAGGTCGGGCTGGTCGCGCTGGTCGAGGCGGTCGCCGCGTTCGAGGATCGCGGCACCGCGACGCTCAAGCAATATCTGGTCACGCGGCTGCGCGGCGCGATGATCGACGAGCTGCGCCGCCACGCCGCGATGACGCGCGGCGCGATCCGCCGCCGCCGCGAATATGCGCGCGCGGTGAACCAGCTGAGCCATCATTATGGCCGCGCGCCGACCGAGCGCGAGCTGGCGGCGCGGCTGGAGGTCAGCCCCGAGAAGCTGCGCACGGACTATGCCGCCGCCGAGGCGGTGAAGTACGAATCGATCGACGAGGTGTATGCCGACGACCAGCCGTGGTTCGCCAGCGACGAGCCCGACGCCTTCGCGCAACTGGCCGAGACGCAGACCCGCGACCGCCTGATCGCCGCGATCGCCGCGCTGCCCGAGCGCGAGCAGCTGGTGATCCAGCTCTACCATGTCGAGGAACTGAACCTGGAGGAGATCGGCCAGGTGCTGAACATCGGCGCCGCGCGCGTCTGCCAGATCAAGAGCGCGGCGCACGCCAAGCTGAAGAAGGCGATGGCGCACCGCTGACCGGGGTTTCCGGATCGCCCACGATCGGCCCGGCTGTACCGTCAGCCGGGCCTTTTTTTGTGCCGGACGCGCGGCTTGCGCGTTGGGTCGGGGCAGAAGGAGAGCGATGCGATGACCGAACCCCGCAGCCACCCCGCCCTGACCGAGGAACAACGCGATCCCGACAGCGGCGGCGACCCCGATGAGCTGCCCGCCGGCGAGCCGGAGGATAATCCGGATGACCTGACGGTCGGCGGCGAGGAATAGGCAGGGAGCGGCGCGTTCCGTCCCCTCGCCGATCGTCCCGCACTTTTGTCATCCAGGCGAAGGCCGGGGTGACGGAGGAAGGCTGAAAGCGCGGCGGGTGTGACAGGAACCCGAATGCCGGCGGGCGTCGTCCCCCGCGCCGTGTCAGCGCGACGTGCGCGTAAGCGATCTTCGGGTGGCACACGCATTTCGTCATTGCGAGCGCAGCGAAGCAATCCAGGGCCGGATCAGGACGCGCTGGATTGCTTCGCTGCGCTCGCAATGACGGCGGAAGGCCCGACATGGCGTGCCTGCAAAACGGAAAACCCCCGCCAGCGTCGCGCTGACGGGGGTTCCCCTGGTCCGGCACCGGCCCCGCTCTGATCGGGGGCAAGAGGCCGGTGATCGGCTGCCGGACTTAGCCGAGCAGCTTCATCACGCCCTGCTGCGACTGGTTGGCCTGCGCCAGCATCGCGGTCGAGGCCTGGCCGAGGATCTGCGCCTTGGCGAGCGCGGTCGTCTCGGTCGAGAAGTCCGCGTCCTCAATGCGGCTCTTGGCGTCCGACAGGTTGGTCGACGTGGTGGTCAGGTTGTTGACCGTCGATTCCAGGCGGTTCTGCGCCGCACCCATCGTGCCGCGAGCGGCCGAGACCTGATCCAGCGCGTTGTCGATGACCGACATCGCCGCCGACGCGCCGGTTTGCGAAGCGATCGAGATCGCCGACGTGCTGCCTGCCGTGAACCCGGCCTTGCCCGGATCGGCGCCGCCGATCGTGACACCCGTGCCACCCGCGCCCTCAAGCGTCACCGTACCGCGCGACACGACCGCCGTGGTGCCCGAGGGTGCCGTGCTGTTGTTGCCGGCATCCGTGATGTTGGTGACGATGCTGCCCGACGAGTTGGCAAGCGAGATGTTGCTGCCGTCCTTGCTGGTCAGCTGCAACTTGCCGTTGCTGTCCACGCTGGCGTTAATCTGGTTGCCGCTGACGTTGCTCAGGGTGCTGTTGATCTTCGCGGCGAGGGAATTCACGTCCTTCTCGGCAGCCGTCATCGTGACGACCGTGTTGGTCGTACCGTCACCGATGGTCAGCGTGTTGCCGGTGGAGATGGTGCCGACCGTCGCGCTGATGCTGTTCTTCGCGGTGGCGGTGACGCCGGAGTTGGCCGTGGTCGCGTTCACCAAGGCGGCGATCGCCTTCGCATCCTTGGGCGTGGCGGCGACAGCGTTGATGTCCTGCCCGTTGACCGTGATGTTGGGCACCGGCGGCGTACCCGCCGGAGCGGCGAAGGCGGTAGCGCTGATCTGCGTGCTCACGACCTGCGCGGTCAGGCCCAGCGTCGAAGCGCGCGTGTCGGTCAGCGCCATGCTGATGTTCTGGTTAGCGTTGATGCCGGTCTGCAGCTTGACCGAGTTGGAGCTGCCGTCGAGCAGGTTGACGCCGTTGAACGAGGTCGTCTTGGAGACGTTGTTCACTTCGGCGGTCAGCTGGGTCATTTCCGACTGGAGCGCGGTGCGGTCCGAGTCCTGCAGCGTGCCGTTGGCCGACTGGGTAGCCAGTTCCTTCATGCGGGTCAGCATGTTGGTGACTTCGCTCATCGCGCCTTCGGCGGTCTGCGCCAGGCTGATGCCGTCGTTGGCGTTGCGGACCGCCATCGCCATGCTCTTGGTCTGGCTCGACATGCGGTTGGCGATCGCCAGGCCGGCGGCGTCGTCCTTCGCCGAGTTGATGCGCTTGCCGGTCGACAGGCGCTCCATCGAGGTCGACAGCGCCTTGCTCGCCATCGACGAAGCATTGGTGGCGCGCATTGCCGAGGTGTTGGTGTTGATCACGGTCATGGGAAAAGCTCCATCTTCCGGCTCGTCCCGCCGCCCCCGAATGAGCAGGTGGCCGTGCCGTCACCGCATCAAACGGCTGTCCGCGCCGGACCTTTAGCGCTTTTCGCAAGCGATTTCTTCGCGGCGGCGGCGCCCGATCCGTCCCATAGGAACACACATGCGCCCGCGCGCGCGTGCCCTCACGCGCCCGGAAAATACCTGCCGGCAAGGCGGCAATTATACCGCGCGTTAACCAGTTCGGCCGCATCACGAGCACACTGATTCGAGGGATTTTCTCGCCATGCGTTCGATCATGCCGACAGCCACCGTGGAGCGCGCGCACCTGACGCTCGTGTCCTCGCTGCGCGCGCAGGGGTTCGCGGTGGAGGCGCCCGCCGCCCGCCCGCAGCCGAACGTCGCCTATCTGGTCGCGGACGGCGAGGCGGTGCCGGCCCCGGCGCGCACGCTGATCGTCGGCAACGAAGGCCGGCAGGTGATCCCGCACCGCGACGGCCAGCCGGCGCGCATTTCCTACGGGCATGAGGATGCCGCGATCGGCAACGCCTTCGCCCGCGCGCTGATCGGCGGGCCGGAACTGCCGACCGCCGCCGACCCGGAGTCGCTCGCGCTGCTGGCGCTGGCGGAGCGCGTCGCGCAGGCCGACATCACCGTGCTGATCAACGGACCGACCGGCACCGGCAAGGAAGTGCTGGCGCGCACGATCCACCTGAGTTCGGCGCGCCGCGACGGGCCGTTCATCGCGATCAACTGCGCCGCGCTGCCCGAGACGATGCTGGAGGCGATGCTGTTCGGCCACCAGAAGGGCGCGTTCACCGGGGCGTCGTCGGGGGGCGAAGGCTTCTTCCGCGCCGCCGATGGCGGCACGCTGCTGCTCGACGAGGTGGCGGAGATGCCGCTGAACCTGCAGGCCAAGCTGCTGCGCGTGTTGCAGGAGCGCGAGGTGGTGCCGATCGGCGCGACCGCGCCGCAGCCGGTGAACGTGCGCGTCGTCGCGTGCGCCAACCGCGACCTGCAGGCCGAAGTGGCCGCGGGCCGGTTCCGCGCCGATCTCTACTACCGCCTCTCCGTCTTCCCGCTGTCGACCCGCGCGCTGGCCGATCGGCCGCAGGATATCCCGGCGCTGGCCGCGACGATGATCCTGCGCCACGCCGGCAACCGCCAGACGCTGCCGTGGCCGAGCGACGAGGCGGTCGCCGCGCTGGTCGCGCACGATTGGCCGGGCAACGTCCGCGAGCTGGAAAACGTGATCCAGCGCGCGCTGCTGTTCGCGAACGGCGACACGATCGAGGCGAGCCATATCGTGTTCGACCGTCCCACGGCCCCGCGCGGCGCGCCCGTCGCGGACGACGCGACGCTGGGGCAGGTGGTGCAATTCTCCGAATTCGCCGCGATCCGCGAGACGCTGGCGGCATGCGGCGGCAGCCGGATCGAGACCGCGAAGCGGCTGGGCATCTCCGAGCGGACGCTGCGCTATCGCCTGGCCAAGGCACGCGAACAGGGTGACGACCTGGCCGCCGGCACCAGCCGGATGCTGTCGGCATGAGCGCGGTCGGAGGGATCGGCGGCGTCGACCGGGTGATGGCGCTGCGCGCGCAGATCCTGGAGCGCAACGCCGCGCTGAGCCGCACCAGCGGTGCCGCCGCCGCGGCCCCCGCCCCGGTGACCGGCGGCGCGGCCAATGCCGCCAGCTTCGCCGACACGATGCAGTCGGCGATCGCCAAGGTGAACGACGGCCAGCAGAAGGCGTCGGCGCTGTCGGAACAATATGAACGCGGCGAGACGGTCGACATCGCGAAGGTGATGCTGGCGCGTCAGGAAGCGTCGGTCGGTTTCGAGGCCACCTTGCAGGTCCGCAACAAGATTCTGTCCGCGTACAAGGACATCATGAGCATGCCGGTCTGATATGAGCAACGCTCTCACCCCGCAGAACCCGGTGCCCGTCACGCTGGTGCCCGAGAAGTTCGCCAACCCGCTGCGCCAGATCCAGGGCGTCATGGCCCAGCCGGCGGTGCGCCGCGCGGGGCCGATGGCGCTGATGGTCGGGCTGATCGGAGCCGCCGGGCTCGCCTGGTCGGCGCTGTCGACCCCGCCGCAAAAGACGCTGTTCAGCGGCCTGCCCGATTCGGACAAGGCGGCGGTGACGACCGCGCTGAGCGCCGCGAACATCCCCAGCCATATCGACGATTCGGCGGGCACGCTGACCGTCAACGAGGAGGACTACAGCAAGGCGCGCCTGCTGCTGGCGGGCCAAGGCCTGCCGAAGGCGGCGCCGGGCGGCTATGCGATCCTCGACGAGCTGCCGATGGGCGTCAGCCGCGCGGTGGAGGGCGAGCGGCTGCGCCAGGCGCGCGAGACCGAGCTGGCGCGTTCGATCCAGGAAATCGACGCGGTCGCCGAGGCACGCGTCCATCTCGCCACGCCCGAGGCCAGCGTGTTCGTGCGCGACAATGCCGCGCCGTCCGCCTCGGTGGTCGTCAAGCTGCAGGGCGGGCGTTCGCTGTCCGACGCGCAGGTACAGTCGATCGTCAATCTGGTCGCCTCGTCGGTGCCGGGGCTGAAGCCCGATGCCGTCACCGTCGTCGACCAGATGGGCGGGCTGCTCACCAAGTCCGGCGACGGCCCGGACAGCACGAACGACAAGCGCATCGAATTCCAGCGCCGCGTCGAGGACAAATATCGCCAGCAACTGATCCAACTGCTGACCCCGCTGGTCGGCGCGGGCAATTTCACCGCCGAGGTGCAGGCCGACGTCAACCTGGACGAGACGAGCGCGACGCGCGAGAGCTACGACAAGGAAGGCCGCCTGCGCGCCGAAACCGGCAACTGGACCGGCAACATGGCGAACGCGCAGGCGCCCGGCGGCATTCCCGGCGCGCTGAGCAACACGCCCCCGCCCGCCTCGCAGCTGTCGACGCCGCAGCCGGCGACCGGCAACCCGGGCACTCCGGCCCCGCAGCCGACCGCCGGCGGCCCCGCGCCCGATCCGGCCAAGCAGACCGACGCGTTCCAGCGCGCCTATGACCTGAACAAGGAAGTCTCCGTCACGCGCGCGGCGCCCGGCAACATCAAGCGGCTGTCGGTCGCGGTGCTGCTGCGCGATCCCGACAAGGGCAAGCGCACCGCGATGGAGATCCAGCAGATCAACGATCTGGTGAAGAGCGCGGTCGGCTTCGATCAGGCGCGCAACGACAATGTTACCGTCATCAGCCGCAAGTTCGCCGACACCGCGACGGACGCGGCCGCCGCGCCGAAATGGTACGACAACGCATTGGTGCCGATGATCGCGCGCAACCTGACCGCGGTGCTGATCGCGTTGCTGGTGCTGCTGCTGGGCGTGCGCCCGATCGCAAAGGCGCTGATGAAGAAGCGCGAGGATGCGACGCCGGCGAAGGACGCCGCCGCCCTGGCGGATGGCGCCACGGGGAACGCCACCGCGCTGACCGACGGATCGGGCGAGGGCGCCGCGGGCGCGCCGCGCGTGGCGGCGGACGGCGAGCAGATCGCGGTGCAGGCGCCGGTCAGCCTCGACCAGATCGAGACCAGCCAGAGCTACGAGGAGCGGATCGACGCGGTGCGCGGCTTCACGCGCGACAATCCGGCGCGCGCCGCGCTGGCGGTGCGTGACATGCTGGGCGCGGACGCCAAGCCGTGACCGAAGCCGCCGCCCCGCGCACCTTTACCGGCGTCGAGCGCGCCGCGGTGCTGATGATGCTGTTCGGCGAGGAGGAAGCCGCCGCGATCCTGCAGAAGCTGGATCCGGAGGAAGTCCGCAAGCTGGGCAGCGCGATGTTCGCGGTCGCCGACGTCAGCGAGGAAGAAGTGGAGCTGGTGCTCGACGATTTCGTCGGCAAGGCGCGCGAGCGGACCGGCATCACCTTCAACCCCGGCCCCAAGGTGGAGGCGGTGATGACCCGCGCGCTGGGCCGCGACAAGGCGGAAAGCGTGCTGGCGCAGATCACCCCCGCCGAGGCGGTGTGCGAGATCGACCTGCTCGACTGGCTGGACGCCAAGGAGATCGCCGCGATGCTCGACAAGGAGCATCCGCAGATCTGCGCGGTGATGATCGCCAATCTGGACCCGGCGATCGGCAGCCAGGTGCTGGAGCTGCTGCCCGAGACGGTGCAGCCCGACATCCTGCACCGTATCGCGCGGCTGGGGCCGATCACCCCCGACGCGGTCGACGCGCTGCGCACGCTGATCGCGGCGCGCACCGGCGGCGGCAGCGCCGGCGGCGGCGGCGCGTCGACCGCGCTGCAACTGGGCGGCGCGCGCGAGGCGGCGAAGATCCTGCAGGGCGCGCGCAAGTCGACCGAACAGCGCGTGATGCCCAAGCTGCTGAAGATGGACCGCGATATCGCGCGGCAGATCGAGGAGGCGATGTTCGTCTTCGACAATCTGCTGGAGCTGGACGACAAGGGCTTGGGCACGTTGATCCGCAACATCGACGGCGACACGCTGGCGCGCGCGCTGAAGGGCGTGGACGAGGCGGCGCGCAACCGCATGCTCGGCTGCATGTCCGCCCGCGCGGCGGCAGGCATCCGCGACGATATGGAAGCACGCGGGCCGATGAAGCTGAGCGAGGTGCTGGAGGCGCAGAAGGCGATCATCCAGATCGCGCGCAACCTGGCCAAGGACGGCACGATCAACCTGGGAGCGGGCGACGACGATTATGTCTGAGGCGGATTTCGTCAGCGGCATGCCGTCGCGCGCCGACGCGGCGGCGCTGGATCGCACGCGCGCGCGCTCCGACATCGCGCCGGGCTTCACCCCCGCCGATCTGATCGCGCGGATCGAACAGGCGTTCGGCGCGCGCGCGCCGATGCCCGAGGCGCCGGTCGCCGAGGAGCCCGGCGGCGACCAGCCGCGGCATTTCTCGCCCGCCGACGCCCACGCGAATCCCACCGCCGGCTGGGACATGCTGGACGCCGATGCGCCGATCCCGGCGTGCGTCGAGCAGATCGAGGCCGCGCGCATCGCCGGTTACCACGAGGGGCTGGCCGATGCCGCGATCGCCGCCGATGCGGTCGTGTCGCGCGAGCGCGAATTGCTGGAAGCGGTGGCGGGCGCGATGAAGGCGGGCGGCGCGATCGACCGCGTCGCGCTGGCCGAGGCGCTGCGCCGCACCGTCACGATGCTGGTGTCCCAATTGGTCGGCGAGATCGGCGTGTCCGCGCCGTTGCTCGCCGCGCGCGTCGAGGCGGCGACCGACCTGCTCGCCGATGCCAGCGAATCGGCGATGCTGCGCGTCCATCCCGACGACCTGCCGCTGGTGCAGGGGCGCGTGCCGGGCACCGTCTTCCCGGTCGGCGACGACGCGGTCGCGCGCGGCAGCTTCGTGATGGAGGCCGCCTCGACGATCGTCGAGGACGGACCGGCGATGTGGCTGGAGCAATTGACCGCCGCGATCGAGCGCGCGGCGGTGCCCGCGTGCTGACGACGTTCGCGGAGGACTATCTCAGCACGCTGGCGCTGGCGGGGTCGCGGCCGAAGCCGCGCGTATCCGGGCGGCTGTCGTCCTATGACGGGTTGCTGATGGAGGCGGTGGGGCTGTCGCTGCCGGTCGGCACCGTCTGCCGGATCGGCGCGGAGGGCGCGCAGCAGGTGGAGGCCGAGGTGATCGGTTTCCGCAACGGGCGCACGCTGATGATGAACCTGGGCGGCCCCGCCGCGCTTCTCCCCAACGCGCCGGTGCGCCCGATGGGACCGCCGGGCGAGGCGGAGGTCGGCGCGGCGCTGCTGGGGCGGGTCGTCGATGGCTCGGGCAACCCGATCGACGGGCTAGGCCCCATTCGAGGCGCGGGGCGCTGGCCGCTTGCCGGGCATATGCAATCGCCGCTCGACCGGGGCCGCGTGCTGGCGCCCATGGACGTCGGGGTGCGCGCGATCAACGGGCTGCTGACCGTCGGCCAGGGCCAGCGCGTCGGGATCATGGCCGGCTCGGGCGTCGGCAAGTCGGTGCTGCTGGGCATGATGGTGCGCGCGGCGCAGGCCGATGTCGTCGTCATCGGGCTGATCGGCGAGCGCAGCCGCGAGGTCGCGGACTTCCTGGAGACGAAGGTCGCGGGCGAGGCGCGCCGGCGCTCGGTGGTGGTCGCGGTGCCCGCCAACCACTCGCCGGTGCTGCGTATCCGCGGCGCGCTGCGCGCCACCGCGATCGCGGAAGGATTCCGCGCCGAGGGCAAGAGCGTGCTGCTGATCATCGATTCGCTGACCCGCGTCGCGCACGCCGGGCGCGAGATCGGGCTGGCGCTGGGTGAGCCCGCGTCGGCGCGCGGCTATCCGCCGTCGGCGATCGCGATGCTGCCCAATCTGCTGGAGCGCGCCGGGTCGGACGTGAACACCGGCGGGTCGATCACCGGCATCTATACCGTGCTGGCGGACGGCGACGACGGCAACGATCCCGTGGTCGATTCGGCGCGCTCGATCCTCGACGGGCATATCGTGCTGAGCCGCGCGATGGCCGAGCGTGCGGTGTATCCCGCGATCGACATCTCGAAATCGATCAGCCGCGTGATGAACGACATCGTGCCGCGCGAACACCAGATGGCGGCGCGGATCCTGCGCCGGCATCTGGCAACCTATGAGGAAAATCGCGACCTGGTGCTGATGGGCGCGTATCGCAGCGGCAGCGATCCGGCGATCGACGCCGCGATCGCCTATCAGCCCGCGATCATGGAATTCGTGCGCCAGGATACGCACCAGATGGTGTCGCTGGCCGATGCCGAGATGGAGCTGACCGGCGTCTTCGGCGATGCCTGACGCCAAACGGCTGAAGCGGCTGCACCGCGTCCGCACGCTCCAGCTCGGGCTGGCGCGCGCCGAGGAGTCGCGCACGCAGGCGCAATTGACCAGCGAGACGCAGCTTGCGACGCGCATCGCGCAACTGGCGGATGCGGTGGCGCCGGCCCCGTCCACGTTCGCCGGCGCGGTCAACCTGGCCGCCAGCGCGCACTTCCGCGACCGGCTGCACCGGTCCGCCGAAGCGGCGATGAACCGCGTCCGCATGGCCGAGGCGCAGGTGGAGCGCAGCGCCGAGGCGACGCGCGGCGCCCGGCGCGATCAGAGCGCCGTCGAGAAGCTGCTGGAGCGGCGCCATGCCGCCGATCTGCGCGCCGAGATGAAGGCGCTGGAAGACACCCCGGCCCGCCCCAAAAGGTAAGCGCAATCCGGCGCGGCCTACTGCCCGTCGGCACAAACGGCACGCCCCTTGCATCGACCGCTGCGGACCTCGATCACGAAAGCGGGCTGAACCTTGACCACGATCGCAAGCCTCCTGTTGACGACGGCGCCGGGCGCGATGCTGCCGGGCGCCGCGCCCGCGGCGCCGGGCATCGGCGCCGCGAGCGGCGACTTCCTGAAGCTGGTGCTGCCCGGTTGCGGCGACGGCATCGCGGCGGGCGTGGCCGGTGTCGCGGTGGACGGTACGGGCGTGGCGGCAGTGGCGCGGCGGCAGGATCTTGCCGGGGCCGGCACCGGGTTGCCGCTGGTCGACGCGGGCGTGACAGACGGCGAGGAGGCGCTGGCCTGGCTGGCGGATGCGACCGGGACCGCCATCCCCCCCGCCCCGATCGCCCCCGCCCCCATCGACGCTGCGCCGACCGGTGCTGCGCCGACCGTGGCCGACGACGCGACGAAGCGGACGCGCGTCGCGCCGCTGCCGATCCTGCCGCGCACGCCGCTGCCCGTTGCGGCGGGCGAGCCCCCGCGTCCCCGCGCGCGCATCGCGCCGCCCGACGTGCCGGTGCAGCTCCCGATCGGCGACACCATCCCGGTCGCGGAAGCGGCCACCAGCGACGACGCGGCGGCATCGATCGAGCGTGACACCGACGTGCCGACGCCCACCACCGACACGCCGGTGCCGGTGCCGATCGCCACCGTCGTGCCCGTCCCGCTTCCCACGGTCACCCCGCAGCCCACGCCGACCGTCACCGAACACGCAGCGCCGCCGGTCGAACGAGCGCCCATCGGGGTCGCCGCGACCTCGCCGGACGCGACCGTCGTCGCCACCTCACGTCCGTCGCCCATGCCCGTCTCCGACGCCGTCGAACCGCACCCCGCGACCACCAGCGCGGGTGCGCGCACCACGACGTCCGCGCCCGCACCGCTTGCGCCGCCGCAGGTGGCGTCCCCGCTTTCCGACGCGGCGCCGACGCCGCGCGCATCCGCGACGGTTCGGCAAGCACCGGCACTGGTGGAGGCGACGTCCGAAACGGCGCCCCCCGCCCGCACCGCACGCGCCGAACCGCCGGCCTCGCTTTCAGTCGAACAAGCCAGCCTCCCGCCGGCACGCGACGCCGTGTCGTCGCGCGCCGCGCCCGCCACGCGGCGGGCCGCTTCCCCGATGGCCGCCACGCCGGTGCCGATCGAGACGGCGACGCCGACGGCTGCCGCATCGGTCAGGACCGTGATCGCGGCGCCGGTGGCGCGTGCTGCGGTCGATGCCCCGGTGCCGCTCGACATCTCGCCGGAATTCGCCGCCGCGATCGTCGCCGATCGGCCCGCCGCGACGATCGCGGATCCGACCGTCGCGCCTAACGTCGCGATCGCGACCGAGGTGCCCGCGTCCGGTGCCGCGCCGGTGCGCCCGCCGCTCCCCGCCGAGAGCGCGATTCGACCGGGTGCCGCATCGCGGCCCGCCCAACCGGCGCCAACACCCGCCGCCGAAGCGCTATCCGTGCCTGCGAGCACGGACGCTCCCGCCGTCGCGCCCCGCGCGACCGCATCGATGACCGCGCGATCGGACGCGTCGGTGTCGATCGCCCCGCCGGTCACCGAGTCGGTCGCCGCCCCGGTCACCGGGTCGATCGCCGCGCCCGTCACCGAGCCGCTGGCCACGATCCCGCCGACGAGCGCGCGCGCGATGCGCGTTGCGACGGCCCCGACCGCCGCCGCCGAACCGTCGGCGCCCGCGCGCGTGACGACGACGGTCGCGCCCGCGTCGATCGCGCCCGCCGCCGCCCCGCCGACGGTCGCAGCGGACCGCGCAGTGCGCGTGCCGCCGATCCAGCCGGTGATCGCCGCTTTGGCCCCGACGCCCGTCGGCGCGCCCGCCGCCGTCCCGGTCAGCTCGACGCCGTCCGGCGCGACCATCGCGTCCCCGGCGGCGACGCAGACGATCGACGCAGCGTCCCCGAGCACGACCGACCCGTCGATCCGGCGCGACGCGGCGCGCCCGATCGGCACCGCCACCACCGTCGCGCCGCCGGCCGAGGCGACACCGGCGCCGGTGATCGCCAGCGCCGCGCGCACCTTCGCCGAGGCGATCCATCGCGCGGTGGCGGGCGAGGATCGCGCACGCGCCGCCGATCCGTCCGCACCGGTCACGCAGCCGCAGGCGACCGCCGCGATCTCCCCCGCCGCGGTGACCGCGACGGGGCAGGCGCCGCAGCAGACGCTCGACATGCGCCAGCCGCATTGGCCCGGCGCGATGATCCAGCATATCGAGAGGCTGCGCGACATGGCCGATGCCAATGACATGCGCATCCGCGTGGTCCCCGACGCGCTGGGCACGATCGACGTCGCGCTGCGCCGCGAGGGCGACACAGTGCAGGTGCAACTGACCGCCGAGCAGCCGCAGACCCGCGCGATGCTGGCCGAGGCGCAGCCACGGCTGACCGAGATGGCCGAGGCGCGCGGGCTGAAGCTTCAGCACGGCGCCAGCGGCGGCGGGGCCACCACCGCGCAGGGCGGCGGCCAGCAGCAGCCACCGCAGCAGCAGCGCGCCGCGCCGCTTCCCTCCGCCCCCCCGTCCGCCCGCCGCGCGTCGGCGGCGACGACGGACGACACCGATCAGCGACTCGCCTGAACTAAGGAACCCCGATCATGAGTGACGCACCAGAGGCCGCCGCGGCGGCGCCCAAGAAGAAGGGCAAGATGAAGATGATCATCCTCGGCGCCGTCGGCGTCGTCGTCCTGCTGGGCGGCGGCGTCGGCGCGGGGCTATATGCCGCCGGCTCGGGGATGGTCGGCGGCGGCGGCAGCCATGAAAAGGCCGCCGCCCACGAGGATCCCAACAAGCCCAAGCTGGTGCCCAAGAGCGAGCAGAAGCACGCGGGCGACGCCGCCGAGGGCGGCGAAGGCGGGCACGGCGGCGGCGAAGCCAAGGCCGAGGGCGAAGGGGGCGAAGGCGGTGGCGAGGCCCATGGCGCGCCCACGCCGGACGGCCATGGCGGCGAGCCCTATGCGTCCAACTATTTCGCGATGGAGAAGGAGTTCACCTCCAATCTTC
>CAJYSA010000067.1 GCA_913777325.1 uncultured Sphingomonas sp.
GACGTTGATACCGATCAATCGCCAAATACAGTCGCAAACGATATCGAAGCGTACAATAGGTCGCTACGTGAAACCGAAATCTGACCCTCCCCATGCCCTCCGCTAATCGTACTGATCCAGATCAACAGCGCGCCCGATTTTGATGACGGTTCGTTCTCGTCTGAAAATCCGGAGGAGCATTCATGGCCGACACTTTCTCGCACACTATCGGTTCGGGTGGCGAAACCCATCAGGTCGCCGACGATGCGCATCCCGTGCTGACGACCAATCACGGTATGCCGATCGCCGACAATCAGAACCAGCTGAAGGCCGGGCCGCGCGGCCCCGTGCTGCTGGAAGACGAGATCTATCGCGAGAAAATCAATCACTTCGACCATGAGCGCATTCCCGAACGCATCGTCCACGCGCGCGGATCGGCCGCCCACGGCTATTTCGAATGCACCGACAGCCTGGCCGACATCACCGTCGCCGACCTGTTCCAGAAGAAGGGCCAGCGAACCGAGGTGTTCACCCGCTTCTCGACCGTCGCGGGCGGCGCGGGGTCGGTTGATACGCCACGCGACGTGCGCGGCTTCGCGGTCAAATTCTATACCCGGCAGGGCAATTGGGATCTGGTCGGCAACAATATCCCCGTCTTCTTCATTCAGGACGCGATCAAGTTCCCCGATCTGATCCACGCCGCCAAGATGGAGGCGGATCGCGGCTATCCGCAGGCGGCGACCGCGCACGACACCTTCTGGGACTTCATCAGCCTGATGCCCGAATCCACCCATATGGTGATGTGGGCGATGTCGGACCGCACGCTGCCGCGCACCTTCGCCAACATGGAGGGGTTCGGCGTCCACACCTTCCGCTTCATCAGCAAGGAGGGGAAGAGCACCTTTGTCAAATTCCACTGGAAGCCGAGGGCGGGCCTCGCCTCGACGATCTGGGA
This sequence comes from uncultured Sphingomonas sp., assembly GCA_913777325.1. Classification (GTDB taxonomy): domain Bacteria; phylum Pseudomonadota; class Alphaproteobacteria; order Sphingomonadales; family Sphingomonadaceae; genus Sphingomonas. The sequence continues at coordinate 935 of CAJYSA010000067.1, forward strand.
CGAGACGGTGAAGATCGCGGGCGCCGACCCCGACTTCCAGCGCCGCGACCTGTTCGAGCGGATCAATCGCGGCGACTATCCGGAATGGGATCTGGGCGTGCAATTGTTCGACGAGGAATTCGCGAACAGCCAGCCCTATGACGTGCTCGACGCGACCAAGATCATCCCCGAGGAAGTCCTGCCGGTCCGGATCGTCGGCAAGATGGTGCTCGATCGCTATCCCGACAATTTCTTCGCCGAGACCGAACAGGTCGCCTTCTGCCCCAGCCACATGGTGCCGGGGATCGATCATTCGAACGATCCGCTGCTGCAGGGGCGTCTGTTCAGCTATCAGGACACGCAGATCAAGCGGCTGGGCTCGACCAACTGGCACCAGCTGCCGATCAACCAGGCGAAGGGGCGCGCCGATGCGGCGGGCTGCCCGTTCCTGAACATGCAGCGCGACGGGCATATGCAGATGCAGGTGCCTAAGGGGCGCGCGAACTACGAACCCAACAGCCTGCATCTGGCTGGCGAGCCGGGCGGCCCGCGCGAGGATCCGAACGGGTTCAAGAGCTTCCCGGCCGAGGAAGGTGGCCAGAAGCTGCGCATCCGCGCCGAGAGCTTCGCTGACCATTATTCGCAGGCGCGGCTGTTCTGGCGCTCGATGGATCCGGCGGAGCAGGCGCATATCGCCTCCGCCTTCGTGTTCGAGCTGAGCAAGGTGTCGATCCCGCACATCCGCACCGCGCAGCTCGCCAATCTGCGCAACGTCGACGAGGAACTGGCGCAGCGCGTCGCCGATGGCCTGGCGATCGACCTGCCCGACGCGTCGCCGACCAGTGCGCCGGTGCGCGACATGCCCCCCTCCCCCGCGCTGCGGATCGTGCGCGGGCCGCTGGAGAAGCATACGCTGGAGGGACGCACCGTCGGCATCCTGTTCGCCGACGGCACCGATCGCGAGGAATTCGAATCGACGATCGCGGCGGTGAAGGCGGCGGGCGGCCACCCCATGACGATCGCGCCCAAGGTGGGCGCGGTGCCGCTGTCGGATGGCACGACGGTGCAGGCCGATGCGCAATTGTTCGGCCAGCCCTCCGTCACGGTTGATGCCTGTGCGGTGATCCTCGCGGAGGCGGCCTGTGCCAGGCTCGTCAAGGAAGGTGCGGCGGTACAATGGGTGATGGATGCGTTCGGCCATCTGAAGGCGATCGGGCACAATGCGGCGGCCAAGCCGTTGCTCGACAAGGCCGGGGTGGAGCCCGACGCGGGGGTCACCGATCTGGAAGCGTTCGTCGACGCCGCCAAGCAGCGCTACTGGGACCGCGAGCCCAACGTACGCACGCTGGCCTGACCATAGGCGCCTGAGGAGAAGCCGTCATGCTCGAACATGTCCCGAATTGGCTCGGCAGCCTGTTGCACAATGTCCGTGCCGGCCATGCCAAGCTGGCGATCGTGCAGGACGGCGTGGTCACCGGCGATGCGCGGCTGGACCTTTCCAGCATCGCGTTCGCCGATGGCGCGCGCCTGCCGGAGCGCTTCACCGCCGACGGGGACGGCGTATCGCCGCCGTTGACGTGGCGCGGCGTGCCGGCGGGGACGGCGGCGCTCGCGCTGCTCGTCGAGGATCCTGACGCGCCAGCCCCTCAACCACTGGTCCATGCGATCGTGTGGAACCTGCCGCCCGAGGACGGCGGGTTGGCGGAAGGAGCGATCGCGCCCGACGGACACGGCGGCGACGACGGATCGGACGTGGGACGCAACAGCTATGCGCAGGAAGGCTGGTTACCGCCCGATCCGCCGACCGGCCACGGCAGCCACGATTATGTCTTCCAGCTCTTCGCGCTGTCCGAGACATTGCCGCTGGACATCAATCCGGGCCGCAGCGACCTGATGGAGGCGATCCGCGGGCGCGTGCTGGCGGCGGGGATGCTGGTGGGCACCTATTCGCGCGGCGAGGAAGCGCCGGCCGGCTCGGTCTCCGCCGCGCCACGGCTCGCCTGACGGGTGACCGCGTCGCCACGCCTCGCGACGCCACCGATCGCGCTCGGACTGGCGGGGCTGCTGCCACAGGCGGCATGCCTGCTGCTGGCGGTGGCGCGCGACGAGGCGCGGGCGGCGGCGGTGGTGGCGGGTGGCGGCTATGCCGCGCTGATCCTGTCGTTTCTGGGCGGGATGTGGTGGATCCAGCCGCTGTCGCGCGGCGATGCGCGCTGGTCGCCGTATCTGCTGGCGGTGGCGCCCAGCCTGATCGCCTGGGGCGCGTTGGTCGCGACGCTACTCACCGCGATCTCGCCGTCTGTGGCGCTCGGCGTGCTGGGCGTCGCGTTGCTCGCCAGCCCGTTGGGCGATCGCAGGGTGGGCACGCTGTTGCGCGACGTGGCCGGCTGGCGCGGCTTGCGGCTGACGCTGTCGGTAGGGCTGGGCGTGCTGACGCTGCTGCTGGCGGTGGTGGCCGGGCGGGGTTAGCCGCCCGGCAGCGGCTCAATGCCGCTTCGCGGCGGCGGCCTTCTTCGCATAATGATGGTGCGCGATCGCGCAGCCCGCGGCGGCGCCCATCACGCCATGCCCCTTGCCCACCATATGCCCCGCGACGCCCCCGGCGACCGCGCCGCGCAGACAGCCTTTGGCGGAGGCCGGCGCGGCGGCGAGCAGGGTCGCGGCGACGGCGGCGGCGATGACGGTACGCATCTTCTCTCTCCTTGCAATCGGTGGAGCGAAGATAGGTGCCGCGCGGCGGTTGTCCCGTTACAAACAGGACAGCCGCCGGCCATCGTTCGTCAACGCGTCAGGCGCGCGCCACGCGCAGGGTGGTGGTCGGACGGCGGCGACGCACCGCCACGCCGACCATGCCGAAGCCCAGGATCATCATCGCCCAGGTCGCCGGCTCCGGCACCGCCGGCTGCGGCGCCGACGGGTCGAGCCGCACCTGCACCGATGCATCGGGGGAGAACTTGGTGTTCGACAGATCGATCGTGACGAAGCCGTCGTCGTCGAGCGACACGTCGCTGGCGCTGAGATTGTCCACGCCCGATATCGCGCCCAGCGCGGCGAAGGTGAAGGGCGACGTCGCGTTCGTGAAGAACAGCTTGAACGCGCCATCGAAGGTGACGCCGGTCGGGAAGTCGAGGTTGTTGGCGTTGCTGATCGTCAGCAACCCGGTCGAGAAATCGGCGGTCAGCAACGCACCGAAGGCGCCGAAGTCGATCCCGAACTCACCGTTGTTGCCCACCGTCGCGCGATCCGACGAACATTCGAGCCCACCGGTGGCGCCGCACGTGACCGTGTCGCCGACCGACACCGCCGCCATCGCGGGCGCCGACACCATCGCACCAAGCACCGCCAGACCGGCCAGAAGCTGCTTCTTCATCCTCATTCCCCTGTTCGGCGACCGCCACGGGCGCCAATCGTTAACGAGGTGTTGCAGCAAATCGTTACCGAGTCGTTAACGATGTGACCCGATCAGTGCCGTCGGTAGCGGAAATACCAGACCTCGTGCCCGTGCCTGCGCGCCTTGCGTTCGTAACGGGTTTCGGGCCAGTCGGCGGGGCGCTCCAGGAAGTCGCGCGGGGTCTGCGCCAGCCAGGTGAAATCCCGGCGCTGGTCCATCACCATCATCGACCAGCGGCAATAGGTGGGGTCGTCGGTGCCCAGGCGGAATTCCGCCCCCGGCTTCAGCTTGCGGGCGATCAGGTCCAGCGGCCCGTGGTTCATCATCCGCCGCTTGGCATGGCGCGCCTTGGGCCAGGGATCGGG
>CAJYSA010000068.1 GCA_913777325.1 uncultured Sphingomonas sp.
TCTCATGCTGCCAGTTGCCGCTGAGCGTCAGATCGAGCGTCGTGCCGAGGCGCAGGGTGTTGCTGGCGTTGAAACCGTAGCGATCGTTCATCGCATTGGCGCGGGCATTGTCGATGATGATCGGATCGGCAAAGGTCGCGAAATTGGGCATCCCGCCGGAATTATAGGTGTCGCTCCTTGTGTCGGTGGCCCAGAGATTGGCCTTCAGGTCGATCCAGCGACTGTCCGGCTGCCACTTATATTCCGCATTATAGGCGCGGGCATGGACCTTGCTGAGCGGCCATTGGACATTGCCCGTGTCGATCGGGATGCGCGACGGCATGATCTCGCCATAGCGGGTGACGCTGTCGCGCAGGCTGACCAGCAGATACTGGTCGTCGGCGATGTGCCAGGTGGCCTTCAGCAGCACCGACTCCAGATCGCTGGAGGTGTTGGGCACTTCGTTGCCGGGCGCGAAACCCAGCGCCATCCGGCGGATACGATTGAGGTTCCGGGACGGCAGGCTCGACTGCTCGTAATAGTCCGCCCCGGTCGTGCCGGAGAAATAATTGCCCCGCTCGCGAAAGGCATAGGCCGCGAAAAGGTCCAGCCCCTCGATCCGCACCGCGCCGGCGACACGCACGGCACGGTCGCCGAACGACAGGAAATGGTCATCCGATCCGGTCCGCGGCACGATCCGCAGATAGGGATCGTTGATCGCGAAGCTGGGCGACGTGCGGGGAAAGCCGGGCACGGTGCGATAGTCGCGCCCCGTCAGCAGCGTCGGCAGGCGCGGATCGGTCGAGTTGTCGCCCCCCTCCAACCGCAAGTCGAGGCCGAAGGTGCGCCCGGGCCGCAGCACGTCGTCGGCGTCCAGCGTGTTGATGACGACCGTGCCGCCGGTCGAACTACGAATATTGCCCTTGTCGGTCGGCCCGCGCAGCACCTGGAGGCCCGAGATCAGGTTGGGGTCGACATAGGCCCGGTTGCTTGCGCCATTATAGCCGCGCCAGACGGTCAGCGCCTGTTCGGTCCCGTCAATCACCACGGGCACGCGCCCCGGCCCCTGAATGCCGCGAATGCTGGGATCGAGCGCGCCGCTGTTGCGCGCATCGCCGCTCAGGACGTTGACCATGCCGGTCAGCAGGTCGGACGTCGTGACACCCTTGTAGCGCTCGATCTCCGCACGGTCCTTGTACTCGCTGGAATAATCGGCGTCGAATACCGTGTCATGGCCGCGCTGGGCGCGTGCCTCCGCGACATCGCGTGGGGTCTCGTCACCGTCCACCTGCAAGGCGTCGGTGACAAGCGGCGCTGCCTGCACCTCGGCCGCAGCGCGCGCGGGTGCCTGCCGTACCGTCAGCACACCGTCGGTGACACGCCAGTCGAGGCCGCTGCCCGCCAGCAGCCGGTCGAGCGCCCGCGCCCGATCCATTCGCCCCGACACCCCCGACGAGCGCTTGCCCGCCACCAGCGTCGCGTCGAGGCTGAGCTGCAGCTGGGCCTGTTGCGCAAATTGCGCCAGCGCATCGCCCAGCGGCTGTGCCGGGATGCTGACGCTTATATCGGCCTGCTGGGCGTATGCGCTCGTCGGCGCCATGAGGCCCGCCAGAGACGAGGCCGTCAGCAGCATCGCCAGACCCATGCTCTTGTACCGCGGCATACCGCCCCGGAACCCCGAATATCCGTTCTTCACGTCGTCCCCCCATGTCCAGAAGAGCATGAATGCTATTGCGCATCATTCTCATTCATTGAGTAGACGAACGTCGCCGGGGGATTTTCGGTACTTTTTATCCGATGGTCGAAAAACGGTCGCTCAGCTGGCGGTGACGATGGTGATCCAGGGCGTGACATGCCACACCGTCGCGCCGTGCACCTGGCGAATGGCCACCAGAGCCCGGTCGGGGTGACGCAGATCGTAAACGCCCGTGACGTGGTGCGCCATACCGCTCCCCCGCGCCAGGAGCAGCCCATGATGCCACGGACGCAGCGCGGCCACGACCTCGCCCAAAGGACGATCGGCGATCACGAGTTGGCCGTGCGTCCAGGTCGCTATCGCCGATAGCGGGACGGACGATGTCACGGCACGGCCGCTCGTGCAGTCCAAGGCCACGACGTCGCCCGGTCGCATGTCGCTCGGGCCAATCGAACGATGCTCGCACGACGCCTGCACCTGTCCCTCCCGTACCGCAACGTGCGCGCCATCGTGATCACGTCGAACCTCGAACGCGGTGCCCAGGTCAGTCACCACCGCCTCGCCCACCTGGACGCGGAACGAACGGGCGGCGTCGTGCCGGACCTCGAAAAAGCCGGTGCCGCGCAGCAGCCTGACCTGCCGTGCGCCGTCGAGCGCGATGGCGCTGTCGGGCGCCAGCGTCACGCGACTGCCATCGGCCAGACGGACGCGCCGCACATCGCCGGTCCCGGTCGCGAGATCGGCACGGGCGGTCGGCAGCACGACTTGCCCGACGAAGATCGCCGCAAGACAGGCCGCCAGCGCAACCGGCAGCGTCCCCTTCCACCGGCGTGGCGCATCGGAGAACGAGGCGGGGCGATCGTCCCATGCCTGACGGAGCACATCGCCGACATGATCCAAATCCCGCCACGCCGCGTCGCACGCAGGCGCCTGCCGCCACTGCCAAAAGCGCGCTCGCACCTCGCCATCGTCAGGACGCTCCTGCAACAGGATCATCCAGTCGAGCGCCTCGCGTCGACACTCCGCGTCTGCGATCACCCTGTCCCCATCTCGGCGCTCAGGATGATAGGACGAGCCGCGCGCTCCCGTTTTTGGTTCGTCGGTCAACGCCGCGTCCGCTCCAGGCATTTGCGACACCGCTCGACACCTTGCGTCACCAGTCCATGGGCGGTGGTGACCGACACGCCCAACTCGGTGGCGATCTCCCGCAGCGGGGCGCCGGATACCCGATGAAGCTCTACGGCGCGACGCATCCGGGCCGGCATTCGCGCCAATTCGGCCGTCACCAGCGCCAGATCCTCCCGTGCCATCAGCGCCCGCTCGACACTCACCGCCTCGCCGTCCGGCATATCGGGGTCGCCATCGGGAGCCGAAAGTGTCACCTGCTCGCGTCGCCGCCGTTGGCGATATTCGTCCAATGCCAGGTTACGCACGACCCGGCTGACGTAGCCGACCGGGGCGTCGATGCGCGTTCCTGCGGCTCCTTTCGACAGGCGTATCCAGGCCTCCTGAACGATATCCTCCGCCGATGCCGTATCGCCGGTCAGCCGCACCGCCTCAGCGATCAGTCGCCGACGCTGCGCAGCGAACAGCGCCAGAATGCGCCCGGGTCGATTCATCATCGGCGCCGCCTGTGGATCATCGATGCGGACGAACCGCGCCGCTGTCGCGATCTGCCGCCTCAACCGTCAAGGCCTAAAACCGATCGACTTCAGCACATAGCGATGCGCCCCTCCGGAGGGCGGGCCGAGCCCGGCATGAGACGACCCGATCGTGCTTCATCGCGCGCTCGACCATAATCGCCGCAGCCTGATCGATACCCTGCCCCGTCATAGCACCGCCCATAATCGCAATGCTATTGCGAGTCGACAGCACCTTGGACGGCCGTGTTGAGTACGTCGTCAGCCCAGACAATTTCGCAAAGCCTCGGGCCACCAAGCGATCGGGTGACATATTGGCGTTTGGCCTGCGCGTCTCGATCGATGAAGCCGCATCGTTGGAAATGCCCGCGCAGCGATGACGGCGAACAGACGCCGTGGCACACTCGAGACAATCAATCCGAAGAAGACAGGAGGAAGACATCGCATCGGCTGCGTCGCGTCGAGCAGGTGACGTGATTGGGTGGACGGCCCCTGCACCAGCGTAGCTGTGCAATGATGCGGCCGTAGAGCCACGTCTAGAAGAGCCGCCCCATGCAGCAGAATGTTGTCACCGTCGGAGTCGATCTGGCGAAGAACGTGTTCCAGGTCCATGCGATCGGAGCGGATGGTAAGGTGCTGGTGCGCCGGCAGTTGCGGCGCGCCGAGGTGGTGAAATTCTTCCTGGCGCTGCCGCCGTGCCTCGTCGGCATGGAAGCGTGCGCATCGGCACAACACTGGGCGCGCGAGCTGATGGCGCTTGGCCACGACGTGCGGCTCATGCCGCCGGCCTATGTGAAGCCGTACGTGAAGCGCGGGAAGACCGATGCCGCGGACGCGGAGGCGATCTGCGAGGCGGTGACCCGGCCGACCATGCGGTTCGTGGCGGTGAAGACGCCGGAACAGCAGGCTGTGCTGATGCTCCACAAGACCCGCGGTCTACTCGTTCGGCAGCGGACCGGGCTAATCAACGCGTTGCGCGCCCACCTTGCCGAGTATGGCATCATCAGCGGCAAGGGGCCGGGCGGCGTCACCGTGCTGATGAAGGTGCTGCATGAGGCGCAGGAGCGGCTACCGGCGCACGCGCGAGCGGCGCTGCACACGATCGGCTCGCAGCTTCGCGCGCTCGCGAGCGCGGTCGACAGGCTCGAGGCTCAGATCCTGGCCTGGCATCGTTCTGATGCTGCGAGCACCCGGCTCGCCACCATCCCCGGCGTCGGCCCGATCACCGCTTCGGCCATCGCGGCGGCCGTGCCGGACGCGACCATGTTCCGATCCGGGCGGCAGTTCGCGGCGTGGCTCGGCCTCACGCCGCGACCGCATAGCTCGGGTGGCAAGGAAAAGCAGGGTGGCATCAGCAAGCAGGGTGATGGCTATCTGCGCCGCCTCCTCGTGGTCGGCGCGACGGCGGTGATGCGCATGGCGCGCAAGGACGCAGCTCGGCAGCCATGGCCAGCCCAGCTGCTCACCCGCAAGCCGGTGAAGGTCGCCACGGTGGCGCTCGCCAACAAGACAGCGCGCGTCGCCTGGGCGGTGATGGCGCGCACCGAAGTCTACGCGGCAGCTGCCGCGTGATCGCCATCCTCGCCGCACGCTCAGCTGCGGCGGGGTGGTGTAGAGGGTAGCTCAGCGATGATGACAGACCGGTCAGACCGGGGATCGCACAAACCCAGGGGAGCAGAGCGTTTCGAGCGCGATGACGTGATTAGGGATGCGATCCGCGGAGTTCATCAGGGCCAGCAGCCATGCAGTGCTGCGCAAACAGGCCGAACACATGGATGCACCCGACCGATGCTCATCGCGCTGAAGATACCCCTTGCACCGTAGGGGCCGTCCACACATGATAGACTGTGAGCCCAGCAATTCTCGAAGCCCGGTCGTGGCAGGAACCGAATTGAAGACAGCTGCGAGAGAAATCGTCCGACGGTGGGTCCGCGATGAGAGTGACGATATACTCGACCGGATTGGCGAGGGTGCCGTGCGAGCATCCTCCGATGCGACGGCTCACCTGCCTACACTGGCCGAGGGCCGATCCGCGCAGACCGTCATAGCGGATATCGAGCGGTCGATCGCGGCATGGGATGCGCCCCCGCCGCTGCCTCGCTTTCCGTGGCTGCGAGGCCGTCAGCAGACTGCCCCCAGCCTATCGACAAAAGACATCGACACGCTGGTGATGCGCTTGGATGCCGAACGGGATGAATCCACGCGGCGGATGATCCTCCTCACATCGGCCCGCGATCGTCTGTCCAAGGCCGCTGGCGGATTGGAGCAGGCGTTGACGACGATCGAGCTATTGCGGCCCATGATCGAGTCCGCGGCGCGGGAGTTGCGGGTCGAGCAGCCCGAACGCGCCGCCGCCATGCAGGATCGCGGATCTGCCATCCTCCTGGAACGCGAACAGGCCCTGCTCACGCAGCAAGCCATTCACCAGCAGGCCGTGATGACGCTGAACCTGCTGATCGCCAATCAGACCGTCCTCGACAAGGCGATCGTTCAGGCGCGCACCGCCACGCTGTCGGCACTACAAGTCGCCATGGCGGCCCGGCAGGTGATGAGCGATCAGACGCGTATCGACCCAGGCCTCGCCGCCGAACGCGCCCGAGACAAGCTTCGTGCTGCCCTGGCCGAGGCGCGCCAGGCGATGGAAACACTGGCATCGCGCGACAATTCCACCAGCCCGCTGGATTTGTAGCCGCTTCATGCGGTAGTCTCGCGTCCGGATCGAGGCGACAAGCGCAAGACATGGTTTCGGGGTTTCTTGATCGGATCGCCAACTGGCTCTCGGCCCCCGATGACGGGTCGGCCACCCAGCCCCCTGCGCCCGTTCCAAGCACCCCTGCCATCAGCCCCGACGACGAACGCCTCCCCGATGCGTCGCGCCCGCGCGTGGCCCAGCTCGTCTCGCTCATTGCGGATATTGAGGCGCGTGCCCGGGAGAACAGCCTGATGGTCTCGGCATTGGCCGAGGTTCGCCAGATGCGCGACACGCATCTGCCGCGACTGATCGCCAGCTATGCCGAAATCCCCCCTGCCCACCGCGCCGAGATTTTCCGCACAACGGGTCGTTCGGCGAGCTATAATCTCAACGAGGCGCTCGATCGCATGGTCACCCGCGCCGAGACGCTGTCCCGATCGATGGCGCAGGACGATATCGACAGCTTCGCCGACAATCTGCGCTTCATCGAGCAGCGCTATGGCGACAACGGCCCCGCCTGACGTCCCTCAGCCGAGCCGCATCGTCGGAGTGAGCCACACCGTGCCACGCCCGGAAAACACGAAGACCAGCCCCTCGCCACTCCGCATCGCATTGCGCAGCCCCCGGACCAACGGGCGAAGCTCGACCTGCAACCCGGCTGAATACATTAGCATCAGGTCGCCATCGACGATCAGTTCGTCACGCCCGTCCAGCTCGACCACCTCGATCTCGTCGACCGGCACCGGCGACTCCACGACAAAGGCCCCCGCCCCGGTCAGCTTGGGCTGCATCAGGCCGTTGCCCGACAACACGCCCTGCACCGAGCGATGGATATGGGTCGACACCGCGATATTGCCGTCACAGGCGTAGAAGGCACCGTCATCGAGGATTAGGGCATCCTGCGGCCCATCCATCTGCGCCAGGATGAAATGCTTGGGCGTCGCCTCGGTCCAGACCTCGCCCTGTCCGGCATAGCGGGTCGCGAAGGCGCTCTCGCCGGTCCCGGCAGAGGTTATGGCGCGGGCAAAAAAGCCACCGGCACCGGCATTCTTCTGAATGTCGATCTGCAACCGACCCTTGGCATATTGCAAGGCGCCCGGCTCCAGCAGCGCCGCACCACCATCGAGCACGATCCGCAGCTGGCGCGCGGTGGCAGGATGTGGCGGATGAAGGTGGATAGTGGCGGCGGTTCCGTTGGGCGAGGCATTGGGGACGTGCAGCGGCGTGCCGAGCGCGTGGCTCTTGCGCACGAATTGATACAGTTCGAAGCGGACACCGTTGCCGACCTGCTCGTCGATCTTGGTCCGATAATCGCTCATGCTACTCTCCCCTATCCTCATGCGCGCAGCGGTATCGACGCGGGGTGTGCCATGGGATCCGCCACGCCGAAGGCATCGGCGCGGGCAAGGGTCCGCTCGGCCCAGCCGCGATGGGTCGATGGTTCGCACATGACCCCATGATGGGCAAACACCGCTGCACTATCCGGCGCCAGGATCGCCTGCGCCTCTCTCCATTGGTGCGACGGCACCGCGAGCGCCGCCTGGATAACCGGAACCTGATTGGGATGGATCGCCGATTTGGTGAAGAGGCCATGCTCGACATCGCGCTGCACTTCGTCGCGGAGCAGCGAGGTGTCGCCGAACCGCTCGAACACCGGCGCGCTGAGGGCAAAGCCCCATGGCGCAAAGCAGCTGACCAGCATTCCGATCACCGCGCTCAGCGGCCCGTCATAGGCGGTTCGCCCCGCCACGCGGCGCAACCCCATGGTCTGCAGCAGATCATTGCCACCGATACGCAGCGCAAGAATGCGATCCTGCACCGCTAGCAACTGATCGCGCAGCCGACGCAGCTCATAGGGGTCGAGTGCCTCCCGCGTCTCCAGTGTCGGCATCAATCGATGCCCCGGCGCATAGGGTAGCGAGAGATAGGCCGGCATGTTGTCGGCATGGGCCTTGGGCAGGACGAAGCCCTGGACCCGCTCGATGCCGGGCAGGCGGAGGATATGATCCAGCATTGCCCCATCGCGCGGCCGGACGAAGATCATCGGCTCGCCTGGTACGGCGTCTCGCTGCGCCAGCCGACGCAGCAGCGCCGCCAGATGCGCCATCGCCAGCGGGATGTCGGAATCGAGGACCGCATCTTCCAAGCACAGTACCGCCGAGCGCAGCCCTGGCACGGCAACCGGACCGAACAAACGCCCGAACAGATCGGGCCGGGTACATGGCATGTAGAGCGTCGCACCCAGCGTCATCGCCGACATCATAAGTCGTTCCCCAGGCTGCGGATGATCGCGACTGCGCGGTAACAGCTGTCGTCGCCAAGGCCCGAGACGGGAACGCCGCCGCGTTCGGCCAGATGAAGCAGATGTGCGACATCGGGATCGTCGCGATCGCGGACCAGCAACCGTTCGGGCATACGACGCAACAAGGCGCGGGTCGCCTCGGCGATGCCGGGCTTGATCCGGTTGCGGTCAATGGTATGCGCCAATTCGAGCAGACGCGTGACCATCGCCTCGCATGCCTGACGCAGCGCCGGTCGCCGTGCCGCATGTCCGTCTATAGCCCTGGCATGCGCCCGTAGCGCCAACGGCGTCAGCGCATCGACAAACGCTTGCGAACGATCGGCCGCGGCGAACTGCGGATAGGAGACGCAGGCATGGAAATCGTCAGGGCCAACCAGATCGTCCCGCAGGATCGACCGGCTGACCAGCCCCGAGACGATCCCGTTGAGCAGGCCCGAGGCGATCAGATAGTCATCATCGGTCGCGGCGATGTCCGCCTGTCCGGCGGGATCGGCGACGACCGCCAGCACCGGCGCGAAGCCGAAGGGCTGGTCGGCAAGGCTGGTACGCATTTCCTGCGCGATGGCCCCCTTCCCCGTCCAGCCGTCGACGAAGACGATATCGGCCGGATCGTGGCGATCGGCGATATGGCGCAGCGCGTTCCGGTCGATGCCGCGATCGCGAATGATGCTGATGGCATAGTGATCCACCCCATGCCCGGCGGCACGCAGCACCCGCGTCAGCAACACCCCGATCGGCGTGCCCGCACGGGCGAGGCTGGCGATCACCACAGGCCGTCCGGGACGTCGCGCCGTCAGATGCGCGGCAAGGCTTGCGATATCCTGCGCCAGCCGCGCGCCATTACGCGCCAAAGCCGCGTCATACAGCGAGAGATAGGCGTCGCCGGGCACGGCTTCGGGCGCGATCATCTCGGAGTAATGGCGGCGGCCCGACTGGATCAGCGCCTCCTTCTCCAAGACGTCCGTCGCGTCGAGCGCGACCGGCTTGAGCAGGAACGTCACGTCTTCCGGCGCGTAGCTGCCCGAGAATGGCGCTCCTACAGGGACGGTGACGGGATCAGCCGCCACGCAGCACCTGCTTGCCCAGTTGCGATCCCACCGGCATCATCGCGAAGTCGCAGGCCGCCATGAACGGCGCATCGGTCAGGCTGTCGCCGATGCCCAGAACCGGCAGGTCGCCATGCGCGGCCCGCAACCGGGGCAGCAGCCGCTCGACCGCATGCCGCTTGCCCAGATAGGGCGGCATCAGCGCGATATTGTTGCCGTTGCGGTGATCGGTCCAGCCGACGGGCAGGCCCGGTACGGCGGCGTCGACCACCTCGTTCAGCGCCGCGCTGTCCGCCGTCGCATGTTTGACCAGCACGTACAGCGGCACATCGTCTTCGGTCAGGACGCGAACGCGGATCGCCTGCTCCCTATGCTCGGCCTCGGCTGCAATGGCGTCGGCATAACCGGTCAGCTCAGCGACATGCGCAGCGGCGCTGGCGGCGATGCGGGCGGCCCATTCCTCGTCCACCTGCCCATGATCATCGAGGATCACCCCGCCATGCGCGCAGATCGCGGCGGCGAAGGGGATATGAACCCGGCGCAGCGCATCCAGGCTCCGTGCCGTGACCGGGATCAGACGCGTCGTCTGAGCCAACCAGGTTAGGAAAGACATCTGGCGGGGCGTCGCATAGCTGAGCGGGTCGCCCTCCCTAGTGAAGCCCAGCGGCGTCAACCGATCCACCGGCACATCGTCGGGACATTTCCCGATCGTCTGAAACAGCGTATCATCCAAATCGACGAACGCGATCGCCCCTATCGTCATCGCCATCCCAGTACCGAAGCATCGAGCGCAGAGATCAGCGCCGGATCGACACTGGCTATCGGCGTTTCATGACAGATCCAATTCGCACGCCCATCGGCCGGATCGGCATTGTAGAGATAGTTGGCGACCCCGGTGTCGTAATTGTCGCCAAAACACAGCTTGGTCACCATCGCGCCGCCGATCCGCGCCGGGCTGCGGCTGGTCGCCTGCACCACGACGTCGCGTCCCGCTTCCTCCAGCCGTTCGGCGAGGCGAAAGGGCAAATAGGTAAACTCGCCGGTACCGATGATCCGCAACGGCTCTATACCATCGGGTAACGGCTCGACGGGCAGGATGTTGGGCGAGTCAGACCGCCCCAACCGGCCGTAATTGATATGTGTCGGCATGGTGCCGAGCGATCCCGCCCGCGCCTCGAATCCCGGATCGGAATGGTGGTCGGTGGCAGGCGTCCAGTCCAATTGCCCGCGAAGCAGCGATACTACTTCGGTTGGGCGCGGCATGGCGCTCCAACGCTCCGTACCCGCCGTCCAGTCGGTCAGCGTCGCCACAACGACCCTTTCAACCTGCGGCCACTCGGTGATCAATGCGGCTGCAAGGTTGCGAAGGGTGGTGCCGGTCGAAATCTCGTCATCGACGATCACCAGCGATCGGGGACAGGCCAGTGCATCGAACTGCGGGCGATAGATCAGATGCGCCGAGGCGTGGCTGTGCGGTTCCTCGAACCGGCACAGCAGCGGTGCGTCGACCGTTTGTCGCGTGGAATGGATGAAGCCGGCATCCTCGCGCCCGGTCAGACGCTGCCATTCCTCGTGCAGCGTCTGGCCCAGACAAACCGCCGTCTCGGCCAGTCCGATGACCAGCACCGGGCCGGGCATATCGGCGGGGATGGCGGAAGCCAGGTCGCGAACGCTGCGCCGCATGACGCTGGGCCGCGCGGGCAGATGCCGCCCCAGCACTCGCGACACGACCAGATAGCCGCGCTTGGGGTTCTCCCGCGCGGCAAAATCACAAAGCGCGTCCAACGGCCAGCGGCTGTGGTCGACGCGGATGGTCAACTGACCGGTCGGCAGAGCGATGCGATAGGGCGGAGGCGCGAGGTCCGGCACGGCCGACATGAAGTGAGAATGTCCCGAATGAACGACCACGACAGGCCGATCCCGCCGGTTTGCCCAGCGGGATCGCGTCGTCAGATATTGACGCCCAGCGACTGGGCGAGCGGCCCCAGACCACCGGCAAAGCCCTGGCCGATCGCCTTGAACTTCCACTCGCCATTGTGGCGATACAGGTCGCCGAAGATCATCGCCGTCTCGGTCGAGGCGTCTTCCGACAGATCGTAGCGTGCGATCTCCGTACCGCCGTCCGCGTTGATTACCCGGATATAGGCGTTGGACACCATGCCGAAATTCTGGCGACGCCCCTCGGCTTCGTGGATCGTCACCGCGAAGCTGAGCTTCTGGATGTCGGCAGGAAGCTGATCGAGGCCGACGACCACGACCTCGTCATCGCCGCTACCCTCGCCGGTCAAATTGTCGCCCTGGTGGACGACCGCACCGTTCGCGCCGTTCTTGTTGTTGTAAAATACGAAATCGGCATCCGAGCGCACCCGGCCGCCTTCGTTCAGCAGGAAGACGCTGGCATCGAGATCGAACGCGCTGCCATCCGTCACGCGCGTGTCCCAGCCCAAGCCAACACGCACGCCGCGCAGGCCCGGTGCTTCCTTGCTCAGGCTGACATTGCCGCCCTTGGAGAGAGAAACTGCCATCTTTGCTTCCTCGATAGGGTCGGCGATCAGCCGACATTGACGCCATAATTGCGGGCCATGGGAGCCAGGCCGCCCTTGAAACCCTGGCCGACCGCGCGGAATTTCCACTCGCCATTATGGCGATAGACTTCGCCGAAGATCATCGCCGTCTCGGTCGAGGCATCCTCGGACAGGTCATAGCGCGCGATCTCGCGGCCGGTGACATCGTTGACCACGCGGATGAACGCGTTGGACACCATGCCGAAGCTCTGGCGCCGTGCCTCGCCCTCATGAATGGTGACGCTGACCGCGATCTTCTGAACATCGGCGGGCACCTTGCCCAGTTCGACCTTCAGTGCCTCGTCATCACCATCACCCTCGCCGGTGCGGTTGTCGCCGGTATGCTCGACCGAGCCATCGGACGAACGCAGGTTGTTGTAGAAGATGAAATCAGAATCCCCGCGAACCTTGTCGCCCGCACCCAGCAGGAAGGCACTGGCGTCTAGGTCGAAATCGGTGCCGTCCGTGGTCCGCGTGTCCCAGCCCAGACCGATCAAGATGTGGGTTAGGCCGGGTTCTTCCTTCGACAGGCTGACATTGCCGCCCTTGGCCAGACTGACTGACATGGATGTGCTTCCTCTCTTTTGATCGTTCAGATGGACAGGCGTTCGCCGGTCGGCGCGACCGGCACCGCATCCTCCAGCGCCACATCGCCATCGCCGTCCCGCCGATTGGCGCGAACCGATGCGAACAACGCCATGCCGATAAACGCCGCGCCGATCAGGCCGGTAACGGTTTCGGGCACGTCGACCCGGACGGAGATCAGCATGATCGCGGCCAACGCTATGATGGCGTAGAATGCACCGTGTTCCAGGTAGCGATATTCGGTCAGCGTTCCCTTATCGACCAGCATAACCGTCATCGACCGGACGAACATGGCACCGATACCCAGCCCGAGTGCGATGATGAACAGGTTGTTCGATAGTGCGAACGCACCGATCACCCCGTCGAACGAGAAGCTGGCGTCCAGCACTTCGAGATACAGAAACGCCGCCAAGCCAGACTTGGTCACCGCGACCGTCGCTGCCGCATTGCCCGAGGTGGGTTCCTCGTCGTCTTTTTCCAGGATCGCACCGACCGCCTGCACCGCGATATAGGCAAGCAGGCCGAAAATCCCGGCGGTCAGGAAGGTCATCGCCTCCTCCGCAGGAATGGCGCGCGAGATGCCATAGAGCGCCAGCAGCACGATGCCGATCGCCAGCCCCGAAATCCGCGAGAGACCGGCAAAAGGCCGCTCGATCAGGCCAATCCAATGCGAATCCTTTTCCTCGTCGAGGAAGAAGGTCAGCCCGACCATCGCCAGGAACGCGCCACCGAAGCCCGAGATGCCGACATGCGCGCCGGTGATGATCCGTTCATAGGCGACGGGATCTGTCGCGGCGAGCACCACCGCGTCGATCGGTCCCAGGCGCGCCGCGATCGCGACGATGACCAGCGGGAACAGGATGCGCATCCCGAAGACCGCGATGATGATGCCCCAGGTCAGGAAGCGACGCTGCCAGACCGGCGTCATGTCGCGCAGCACGGTGGCGTTGACCACCGCATTGTCGAACGACAGCGAAACCTCCAGGACACCGAGCACCAGTACGATCCACAAGATGCCGAGCGTGCCTGCGACATCGTGCGTCAGCGTCCAGCCGATCCAAGCCCCGATCGCGAGACAGATCGCCGCAAACACGAACGATCCTTTGAAATATTTAAACATTCTTCCCCCGTATGCCGTCGACCATGGTTGGAAGGCCTTAGTCCTTGCTGCCCGCGACCCAGCGAAGACCCCAGTCGAAACGTTCGTCGAGCACCTGCTGGTCGCGAACATATTCGACGATCCGCGTCGCCTTCAGCCGCCCGCCGTCATTCTCGATCAGAACGATACCGCACAGACGACGGTCATTGCGCCCCTCGGTCATGCGGACTTCGATCGGCGGCTGGTCCGGCATGGTGACCGTCACTACGCCGTCGGTCTGCTGCCAGTTCGGGACACCGTCATAGATATTGGCGAAGACGACGATGCGACGCAGGTCCGACCAATGCGCGCCATTGATGCGCATCGTCTCCCCCTGAGAAATATCGCCCGTGCGATCGTCACCAGACAGGGCGATATAGGGGGCCTGATCGAAACCACCGAATGCCCGTCCCAGCGCCTGCACCACGCCCTTGCGCCCGTTGGTTAGTTCGAACAGACACCCCAGATCCAGATCGATCGCGGTGCTGCCACCGAAAAACGCCTTGCGACCGCGCGACCAATTGAGGTTGACGACGATCTCGCCGAAATGATTGCCCTTCTTCTCCAGGCTGACCGTCTCGCCCGGCTTGTCGAGCGTGACTTTACTCAGACGAACAGGCGGCGCCGGTGGGGGTGGCGGAGGCACCGGCGGCGGAGCGGCGTCCTCGGCCACCTCGATCCCAAAGGAGCGCGCCAAGGGAGCCAAGCCGCCATTGAACCCCTGCCCCACGGCGCGAAACTTCCACTGGTCACCCCGCCGATAGAGCTCACCCAGCACCATCGCCGCTTCGGTCGCTCCAGCCAGCATCGGTCGATAGCGTATCGTGTCGCCGCCGCCCGCCGGGGTCACGGAGATTTCGGCATCGGCGAGCAGCGCCAACGTCTGCCCCTTCGCCTGCGCCTCATGGATGGTCACACAGAAGACGATGCGCTCAAGCTCAACGGGCAACTGCGCCAGATCGACGGTGAAGCCGCCGCGCGGTCCAATACGATCCCCGAAACGTACCGCGCCAGCCGCACCATCAGGCTGGTTGTAGAACACCATATCCGCATCGCCGCGAACCTTACCGCTTGCAGTCAGCAGATAAGCAGACGCATCCGCTTCAACATCACGCCCCGATGGTATGGCCCACGAAAAGCCGACAGACATCTGGCTGCCGGTGACAGGCGTGTTGCCGCCCTGTTGAAGCTCGGTCATGCCCCGCAATTCCCCGCCTGGACGATAGTTCAGAGGACAGCGTTGATCGCGGAACTCATGTCGTGGAACGTGCGCCCTGTCGTCTTCTCGCCCAGCGCCTTCATATCCCAGCCCTGACCGTTGCGGGTCAGCTTGGCCATCACCTGCCCGGTGTGGCTGCCCTCCCCCGTCAGATCGTAACGTGCCATCTCACGTCTCGTGGTCAGGTCGACCAACCGGCAATAGGCATTAGCGATTCGCTCAAAGCTGTCACCTTGAAAGCTGTTGACCGTGAAGACCAAGATCTGAACCGAGGATGGAACGCGCGACAGATCGACATTGATCGTCTCGTCATCGCCGTCGCCAGCACCGGTCCGATTATCGCCACTATGGACGATGCTGCCGTCCTTGCTCGACAATTGGCGGAACCAGACCTCATCGACCATGCGGCGGTTGCCATCGAACAGCAGGCACGAGGCATCGAGATCAATGTCGCCGCCACCGCCGCCGAACAGACCGAACAGACCCTTACCCTTGCGGACATCCCAGCCCAGTCCCATCGCAACCTTGGTCAGGCTGCCGCCGTCGGACTTCGCGAGCGAAACCGTCTGTCCCTTTTGCAAGCTAACCATATACGATTGTCGCCCCCGTTAGATATCCAGATGGTGGCGCGAACAGTGACACAAGGTCAAGGTCGCATCCGCCCGAATTTTTTCATCCATTTTGGTCAGTGCAAAAAAGATGACCGACACCCCTTCATCTTTCTATGCTTGGCGTGTGAAGGTGGGATGACATCGAGCAAAGGCGACGGGGGTTTATGATCGAGCGGGATCGCTTGACGGCACTGATCGAATATGTCGAGGCAACCGAACGAGATCGATTGCGCACGGTCAGCGACATGGCGGACTATCGTGCGTTTCGGCGATCGGGTGAGGATATCATCCTTCTTCCCGGCGTCCTCGTCAACGTGCGCGACGGTGACGATCATCGCTGGTTGAGTGTCGATCGCCTTGTCCGCCGCCCGCCGCCGGTGCCGAGCGACCCGGAATTGCGACGCTGGATCGACCTGCGCGACGACGTCGCGCAGGTGCCAAGTCTGCGCCGCGAACTGCCGCGAGAAATGCTCGAGGACTCACTACGCGACGGGATCGAAACGCCCGGCCTGGCGCTGATCGATCACCCTGAAGCCGCGCGATTGAACGCGGCACTGGAGGGCTATAAACGCGAGATCTGGTCCGCCTGGGCACTGGAAGAACGGCCCCGCCGCCAGGCGATCGACCTGTACAACAGCCTGTTCGCGCTTCGCCAGACGCTGGACGGTGGGTCGGAGCAGCCGGTCGAACTGGTATGGGGCATCGGCGTCGCACGCTGGACCCGGCCGTTCGGGCGGCTGCACCACCCGCTGCTGACCGTCCCCGTCGAACTGACACTCGACGAGGTCACGCACCGCATCGACATTCGCCCGCGCAGCGAAGCCCCACCGGCGATCGAGACAGCTCCGCTCGATGCGCTCGATGCGCCCTCGGTCGACGAGTGGCAGGCCGGCACCCAGCGCTATCTCGACGCGATGGAGGGTGAAGGTTTATCGCCTTTCGATGCGGAGAGCTTTGCACCGCCGCTACGCCGGGCGGTCGCGCTGCTCGATCCCGACGGGCATTATCTGCCCGATCTGGGCGAACGCCACCCACCGAGCGGCGAGACGCTGCAAGTCGATGGCGGCTGGGTTCTGATCGAACGCACGCGGCAGGCGACGCAATTGATGGACGACCTGCGCCGGTTCAAGGCCGCCCTCAGCACGATTGACGATCCAGACGCCCTGCCACCCGCCGTCCGTGTCCTGTTGCAACCACCCGCTGACAGCGCGACGACGGAGGCTTATCCCAGCTATCGCGGCGTCTCGACGGTGCCGGGCGTCACGTCCTCTGACGGATCGGGCCATGACCTGTTCTTCCCCATGCCGTTCAATCGCGAACAGGTGGAAGTGATCCAGCGCCTCGCCACTCGGCCGGGGGTGGTCGTGCAGGGGCCACCGGGCACCGGCAAGACCCACACCATCGCCAATATCATCAGCCACTATCTGGCGCTCGGCAAACGGGTCCTCGTCACCTCGCAAAAGGCACCCGCGCTGAAGGTGCTGCGCGACAAGCTGCCCGCCGCAGTCCGCCCGCTCGCCGTCAGCCTTCTCGACAGCGATCGCGATGGATTGAAGCAATTCCAGGAATCCGTCGACATCATCGCCGACCGGCTGCACCGCACCCGCCCGACGGAGACGGCGCAGCAGATCGCGGTGCTCGATGCCCGGATCGAAGCGATCCATCGCCAGCTCGCCACCATCGACCGGCAGGTGGAGGATATTGGTCGACAGGCCATGACCGTGGCTATGGTTGACGGCGCGTCGGTCGAACCCGCCGATGCCGCACGACGCGTGATGGCGGCGGGAGAACTGGTGGATTGGCTGCCCGATGCGATCGACGTCATCGCCTCGCACGAACCCGAGTTCGACGATGCCGCGATCATCCGGCTGCGCGCGGCACGCAAGGAAGCGGGCGAACGGATCGCGCTGCTCGACCAACCACCGCCGCCCGGCGACCTGCCCGACGCGGCGGCGATTGGCGCGATACACCGTGATCTGGTCGAGGCCCGCGCGCTTGGTGAACGAACCGGTGGCGATCAGGCACTGGGACGACAGATCGGTGCCGAGGCCGTCGCCACCTTGCACGCGCAGGCCGAGGCTCTGCTTACCACCCGGCGGCAGGCCATGGCGGGCGGTTTTGCCTGGTCGGCCACCGTGCGTGACCGCTGGTTAGCCGATGCCGACGATCCCGCGCTGGTCGCCCTCGACGGACTGGCACAGGAAGCCGCGCAGGTTGCCGCCGAGGCGCGGCACTTTCTAGTCCGCCCGGTCATTTTGCCCGATGATGCCCTCATCGATACGGCTTTCCGCGAGACCGTTGGTCGATTGGCGGCGGGTGAGGATCTCGGCCTGTTTCAGAGCCTGTTCGCGCGACAGCTCAAGACGCAGATCGCCACCGTCCGGCTTTCGGGCCGCGCACCCGGTGATGCCAGCGAATGGGCCGAGGTTCATCGCTATCTCGCGCTCTGCGATCGGGCGATCCGGCTGGAGGCGGCGTGGAACCATGCGGGACCGCTCGCCGGAGTTGATCCGGTGGCCAGGCAAGAGCCAGCCGCTGCCGAAGTCATGCGGCGGCAGCTTGCACACATCGCCGCCCTTCGCACACTGGCGCACGAAGAGCGGGCATTGGCCGATGGCGTTCGGACAGTCCTGCCCGGGTGGCGACGCCCGCTGACCGGCGACGATGCGGCGACCGAGGCGTTGATCATGCTGTGCGACCAGCATCTGCTGGTCTTCCGCCTATCCGCCGCCGAAGAGGAGCGCGACCGACTGGTGACGCTGGCGCGCACCATTGGCGGCGCCATCGGTGATGAAATACTGGCCATACTGCAGGACATGGTCGGGCAGCAGGGCATCGACGCTCATCTGCTCGAACGTCGGTGGCACGCGGCGCTGAGCGAGGTGGCGGTGCTCCGCGCACTGATCCCCAGCTTCGCGACGATCCGCGATCTGACCGCGCTGATCGCCGAAAACGGCGCACCCGGTTGGGCGGAGCGACTACGCAGTGAGGCCGTGACAGGTACCGAAGACGCGCTGACGCCCGGCGACTGGCGCGAACGTTGGACGCTACGCAGGCTGTCCACCTGGCTGCGCCGGGTCGATCGGCACGATCGGCTGCGCGCGCTGGGGCAGGAGCGCGGCGAGCAGGAATCGCTGTTGCGCCGCGCGTATGAAGAAGCGATCGAACTTCGCACCTGGTGCCGCCTGGCTGAGAAGGCCAGCGATCAGGTTCGCACGGCGCTCGCTTCCTACGCGCAAGCGATGCGAAAGCTGGGGCGCGGCACCGGCATCCGTGCGGGTCGCTATCGTGCCGATGCGCGTGCCGCAGCTGACCGCGCCAAGAACGCCCTGCCCTGCTGGATCATGCCGCATTACCGCGTGTCGGAATCGCTCCCCGCCGAACTGGGCCTGTTCGATTTGGTGGTGATCGACGAAGCGTCGCAATCGACCGTTGCCGCGCTTCCAGCCCTTCTACGGGCCCGCCAAGTCCTGATCGTCGGCGATGACCGACAGGTCAGTCCGGATGCAGGTTTCCGTGAAGAGGCGCGGATGAACCAACTGGCCGACCGCCATCTGGGTGGACAGGTCGCAGACTATCGATCAGCGCTACGCGAGGAAAAGTCGCTATACGACCTGGGTACGGTCGTCTTTGCCGGTGGGGCGATCCTGCTCAAGGAACACTTCCGCTGCGTCGGGCCGATCATCGAATATTCCAAGGCGCAATTCTATAGCCACCAGCTGGTGCCGCTGCGTCTGCCATCGGCATCCGAGCGGCTCGATCCGCCGCTGGTCGATATTCTGGTCGAGGACGGCTATCGCCGGGGGAAGGTTAATCCGCCCGAGGTCGACTGTATCGTCGATGCCATCGGTCGCATCGCCGACGATCCGGCGATGCACAAGCGCTCGATCGGCGTGACCACGTTGCTCGGCCAAGAACAGGCCGTCGCGATCATGACAGCGATCGAGCAGGTGCTGGGCTCCGAGGTCCAGCTGCGTCACAACATTCGCGTTGGCGAGCCCGCAGCCTTTCAGGGCGACGAGCGCGACATCATGTTCATTTCGCTGGTCGCGGATGGGAAGAGCAGCGGCCTATCCGGCCTGGGCTATGAGCAGCGCTTCAACGTCGCCGCGTCACGGGCGCGCGACCGGATGGTGCTGGTCCGCTCGGTGGAGTTGGAGGATTTGCGTGCGGCCGACAAACTCCGCCGAAGCCTGATTGAGCATTTCCATTCACCCTTTGCGGGCGACACTGCCATGGTCGCCGATCGCCGGGCCAGATGCGAGTCGCCATTCGAAATCGAAATGTACGATCTTTTGGTCGAACGGGGTTATCGCGTCGACACGCAGGTGCCGGTTGGTCCCAAGCGGATCGACTTGGTTGTCGAGGGCGAGAACGACCGGCGACTGGCGATCGAATGCGACGGCGACCGTTACCACGACCCCGATCAATGGCCGCACGACATGGCCCGCCAACGCATGCTGGAGCGAGCGGGTTGGACCGTGTGGCGTTGCTTCGCCTCGCGTTTCGTTCGCGAACGTGATGGTGTCATGGCCGAATTGATCGCTTTGCTGGGATCTCGCGGGATCGAGCCGCAAGGGCAGGACGGCGCTCCGCCAAGCCGATTTACGGAACATCGCCGATGGCGCAGCACACCCGAACAATCGGACCCCGTGCCTTACGCCTGGCTTTTTGCAGAGGATATAGTCTGAACCGAGCAGCACGGCCTGCCGGTTGGTATCGGCGCTTAATAGAAAGCAGTTCGGGGACCTGTCTGCATCACTTGACGAATGACGAATAACAGGCTCATATCCTCATACACACGGGTACAGACCGTGTGTACAAACCGATGGGCAAGCAACCCTCGAAACCGCAGAAATACGTGCTTTTTACGCTGGATCAACGCCTCACGTAGGCGTCACCATCCTCGCATCAAGGCGCGGAAATCCAGGATTTACGCCAGCTTCACTGTCCGCAGGTATAGCAAACGGGTATAGAAGCGCATGGCGCAGATGGCCACACCCTGGAAAAATCCCCGACCGGCAGCTACTATCTCTACAAGGAACTGCCGCCGCATCTGCGGGGCGAGATGGGCCGGCGTCAGGTCCGCCGCTCGCTCAAGACGCGCGATCCGGCCCGAAGCCAAGCGGCTCGGCATCGACAATGTCGACCCTACAAGATCCACCGCTTCAACCATGACGTGCCGATCGAGGAGACGCTGGAGGCGCTGCACGACGTCGTGAAGGAGGGGCAAGGCGGGTACATTGGCGCCTCGTCAATTGCCGCCTGACGGTTCGCGACGATGCTCAACGTCGCCGAGGCGAATGTGTGGACGCGCTTC
>CAJYSA010000069.1 GCA_913777325.1 uncultured Sphingomonas sp.
GGCGTCGTTCCAGGAGACCACCCGCGTCCTCACCGAGGCGGCGGTCCAGGGCAAGCAGGACACGCTGATGGGCCTGAAGGAGAATGTGATCGTCGGACGCCTGATCCCGGCGGGCACCGGCGCGGGCATGAACCGCCTGCGCGTGGCAGCCTCGTCGCGCGACGCGGCACTGCGTGCGCAGCAGCGCAAGCTGCAGGACGCGATGGTGGCGGCTGGCTCCGCCGGCACCGCGACGCAGACCCGCGCCGCCGAGGAAGCGCGCTCGCCGCGCGAGGACGTCGGCACCGGCAGCGATCCGCTGGCGGCGGTCGTTCCCTCGGGCACCGGCACCGATGCCGATGCGGGCGAGTATCTGAACGAGGAGTGATCCTCGCGCAGGCACCGGCCTGACATGAAGGAGCCGCCGTCCGGGACGCCGGGCGGCGGCTTTTTCGTGGGAGGCGCGGGACGGTGGGGCCGTGCCGTCCGCGCCGGATCAGCGATTGGCGATGGGCCGTTACGCAATGGTCGTCGCCCGGCGAACCCACCGAGGGCGCACCGCCGCCGGGCGTCAGAACAGCTCGTCGAGCAGCAGATGGAAGCGGCGCTTGCGTTCGTCGGCGGCGGGGACGCCATATTGCACGATCAGCCGCTCCTGCAGCGCGGCGTCGAATTCACCGAGGCAGCTCCACAAGATCGCCAGATCCTGCTGACGATCCGCGATGCCGACCCGCCCGGCATCGATGCAGCAGACCACGTCGCCATCGCACATCAGGATATTGTCGAGCGAGAAGTCGCCGTGCGTCACGACCGGATCGGACGGCAGCGGCAGCAGGCGCTGGATCGCGTCCCACACCTGCTCCGCGGTCCAGCCCTCGTGCTCCTCGCCGAAATCGTCTTCGTCGACCGCGCCCGCATCGATCCGTTGGCGCGCCTGCGACAGGCGGTAGGCGTGATCGCTGTTGAAGGGGCATTCAGCGGCCGGGATGGCATGAAGACGCCGCAGGAACGCGGCAAGCGCATCGACGATCGCGATGCGCGCGGCGGGTCGCGCTTCCAGAAGCTGATAGGCGGTCAGGCCGGGCATTGCCGTCATCAATAGCCATGCCTCTTCCGGCGTCGCGACGAAGCCCGCGACGCTCGGAACCGGAATGTATCGCGCCAGCCAACGCAAACGAACCATTTCGTCCACGACGTCGCCGGCGAAGGCGTCGCGACCATGTTTCAGGAACAGGTCTGGCGCGTCGAGCCGGCCACGCAGCCGGTACACCGCCGCGCCCGACTCACCGACCCGGTCACGCGCCCATTGGTAGCCTGCGAGGCGGTCGGCCATGCCCGTCGGCAGCGTGATGGCCGCGCATGCATCTTCCCGTCGAAGACCCGTCATCGAACCGGCAGTCCGGGTGTCCCGCGCATCCGCATTGGTCAAGCAATGCTCCCGCCACTTCGCCCGACTCGAACGCGGTCGAGGACGCGCCTCATCGCAGCGGGGTGATCGTGATCCGTGCCGCCGGATCGAGCCCGCCCTGATGCGCGGGGCAGCGCGCGTAGCGGAAGCTCTTGTCGGTGCACAGCCACACCTCGTCGAGCGCGCCGCCGCGCGTTCCCGTGACGCGCATCATATCGGCACGCATGCCCGGGTTGGCGGCGGCGATCGCCTCCGCCAGCCGCCCGGCGGTGAGCGGCGTTTGCGCCAGCCGCGACATATCGGGGAAGCGCAGCGCGTGGAACATCGCGTTCGAGCGCCCGAAATAGCGCTCCGGCGTGTAGCCAGCCATGCACGTCCCGTGCTTCGACCATTCGTGCTGAAGCAGCTGCGGCGAAGGCGTCGCGCACATGTGGCGACGGATCACCTGCCGCGACAGGATCGGCGTCGCACGGCAATATTGCGGCCAGTCCTTGCCGACGCCGTCCGGCCACAGTCCGTGCAGCACGAAGCCGAAGCGATTGGTCGACCCGCACTGGAATTGGGCGTTGGGCCGGTCCGCGCTGGTGCGGCAATATTCGGGGCTCCAACTGATCGCCAGCGTGTAGCTGCCGATCGGCAGGCGACGCGACGGCTGGCTGGCGGACGGCAAATCAGGGCGCGGACGCGGCACCTCTCGCGGAATCGCGCACGACAGCGCCTGCGCGCTCGCGATCCCAGGCGCCGTCACCGCGGCCATTACGCCCAGCGCCCAACCAACCCTGCCTGCCATCGTCATTCCGCGTCTTCCCCGGCCATCATATCCTCGCCGAACCACAGGCGGGCATCGTCCTTGAACAGGTACAGCGTCGCCGCGACGCTGAGCGCCACGATCGCCGTCGACAGCAGCGTCGCGACCAGCGGCACCGTGCCGCGCACCACCACCATCAGGTTGATTGCGAAGCGCACCACGGCCAGCCCCGTCAAGATCGTGACGACCCATTTCGCCGCGAGGCTCGCGCGGCGTGCGACGAAATACCACAGCAGCAGCGTGATCGTGCAGCTGAGCAACAATGCGGCGGGCAGCAGCCAGCCGTAAGCGGCGGTCTTTGGATCGATCGCCAACCGGTCGGCCGTCGACTGCCAGCTGAACGCCCAGCCCGCCAGCGCGACCGCGAACGACGCCAGGTACAGCCGTTCGAACCGCACGATCGACGGCGGACGGTCGCCCGCCCCCAGAAAGGCGAGCGGCGACGTTCTCGTCGTCGGCTTCTTCTTGCTCTTGCGCTCACTCATATCGTCGCAAAGTCCAGCCCGATGTCGGCGGCGGGTGCCGACTGGGTGATCCGCCCCACGCTGACGTATCGCACGCCGGTGCGCGCGATCGCGCCGATCGTCTCCAGCGTGACCCCGCCGGATGCCTCGGTCGGCAGGCGCCCGGCGACGATCGCCACCGCCGCGCGCAGCATGTCGGGGTCCATGTTGTCGAGCAAGAGGTGCGTGGCGCCGGCGACGATCGCCGGCTCGATCTGATCGATACGGTCGACCTCGACGATGATGTCCGCGATCCCCGCCGCCTTGGCCAGCGCCGCCGCCGGACCGACCCCGCCGGCAACCGCGACGTGATTGTCCTTGATCATCGCCGCATCCCACAAGCCCATGCGGTGGTTCTTCGCTCCACCGGTGCGCGTCGCGTATTTCTCCAGCCGGCGGAGGCCGGGAATGGTCTTGCGCGTGTCGAGCAACGTCGCGCCGCCGTCCGCGATCGCATCGACGTAGCGCGCGGTCAGCGTCGCGACCCCCGATAGATGCTGCACGGTGTTCAGGGCCGAGCGTTCGGCGGTGAGCAGCGCACGGGCGTTGCCCGTGACGCGCATCAGCGCGGTGCCAGGCGACACCCGCTCGCCATCGTGCACCGCCATCGTCACCTGAGCGGCGGGATCGAGGTGGCGGAAGAACGCCGCCGCGATCTCCAGCCCGCACACCGTGATCGCGTCGCGACTGTCCATCACCGCCGCGAAGCGCGCGTCCGCGGGGATCACCGCCGACGAGGTGACGTCACCGCCCTCCCCCATGTCCTCCGCCAGCGTCGCGGCGACGAAGGCGTCGAGATCGAAACCGTCGAGGCGGAAGGTCATGGCAGTTGCTCCGTCGGCTCGACGCCCCACACGCGGTCGGTCTGGATGAAGCCGGCCTGCCCCTTCACGTCAAAGCGGCACCAGCCGTTGGCGCAGCGCGATACGCGCCCGACCACCCCCGGCTGCACCCGCCAAACGATCGTGGGCCCGCCGGGACGGTCGCGCAGGTCGGCCGGCTCGGTGCCGCGCACGATCGCGGTGCGGCGGCTGCTGAGCAGCGCATTGAGCATCCATCCTTGCGTACCGTCGGGATCCTCGACCCGGCGCCATTCCTTGAACGCCTCCAGCACGCGGACCGGCAGATCGGCGCGGACGTAGATCCAGCTCGCCGGGAAGTTGCGTCCCGGCCCGGTGCGCATCCGCGCGCGCGCCGCCGCGATCGAGCCGGCATAGGGCGGCTTCTTCGCGTCGCTCTCCGCCGTCGCCGGCAGCGGGGCGAGCACCGCCAGACACGCAGCCGCCGCCACGATCGAGAATTGGTCCCTGTTCACGTCCGCCCTCTTGCTACGCCCGCCCTGTAGCGAACCGTGCCCCGCCGCATCAACCGTTGACGCACGCGTGCCGCTTCGCCAATCCGGGCGCATGGCCGATCCGCGACGCTGCGCCCATCCCAAGGTGATCGTCACGCGGGCGCTGCCCGACGTGGTGATGCGCCGGCTGGACGAATTGTTCGACGTCGTCGCCAATGTCGACGACGTGCCGATGACGCGCGACGCGCTGGCCGCCGCGATGGCAGAATGCGACGTGCTGGTGCCCGCCGTCACCGACACGATCGACGCCGCGCTGATCGAGAGCGCGGGGGCGCGTCTGCGGCTGATCGCCAATTTCGGCGCCGGGGTGAACCATATCGATCTGAAGGCCGCGCGCGCTCGCCGGATCATCGTCACCAACACGCCGGGCGTGCTGACCGAGGATACCGCCGACATGACGATGGCGCTGATCGTCTCGGTCCCGCGCCGGCTCGCCGAGGGTGAGAAACTGGTGCGCTCCGGCCAGTGGAAGGGGTGGAGCCCCGGCGGGATGCTCGGCTATCGTATCGGGGGCAAGGCGCTGGGCATCATCGGCATGGGCCGGATCGGGCAGGCCGTGGCACGCCGCGCGCGCGCGTTCGGGCTGTCGATCCACTATCACAACCGTCAGCGGCTGCCCAAAGTGGTCGAGGCCGAACTGAACGCGGTGTGGCACCCGAACCTCGACGAACTGCTGAGCGCGATCGACATCCTGACGATCCACACGCCGCTGAACGCCGACAGCCGCGACCTTATCGACGCGCGACGCATCGCGCTGCTGCGCCCGCACGTGTTCGTCATCAACGCCAGCCGTGGCGGCATCCTGGACGAGGATGCGTTGATCGATGCCCTGGAGAACGGTCGCCTCGCCGGTGCCGGGCTGGACGTGTGGCGGCACGAACCGGAGATCGACCCGCGCCTCCTGGCACTGCCCAACGTGGTGATGACCCCGCACATGGGATCGGCGACCTGGGAGGGCCGGGTCGCGTCGGGCGAGCGGGTCGTCGCCAATATCCGCATGTGGGCCGACGGGCATCGTCCGCCTGATCAGGTGCTGGAAGGCTGGGCCTGACATCGGCCGGCGGGTGTGACGAAACATGTCCGCCCGGAACCCTCCCCGGTGGCGCGGCATTGACGCCGCATTCAGCCAAACCGGGAGCAACATCATGAAAAAGATCGCATTGTCCGCCCTGCTCGCCACTGCCGCCGTGTCGATGTCGGCCTGTTCGACGCTGCGCGGCGCGGCGATCGGTGGCGCGGGTGGCGCGGGCGTCGCCGCCGCGACCGGCGGTAGCGTGGAGAAGGGCGCAGCGGTCGGCGGCGTCGGCGGCGCGGTGGTCGGCACCGTCGTCGACTGATCGGACGCGATCCGATGCCAACGGCGCGTCACTGGATCCCAGTGGCGCGCCGTTTTGCATGCGGCGGATGCCCTATCCGCGCGCGAAGCGGTAACCGCCATACCATCGTCGCCACCTTCCAACCTTCGTCATTGCGAGCGTCGCGAAGCAATCCAGAGCGTCCTGGTCCGTCGCTGGATCGCTTCGCTACGCTCGCAATGACGAATGTGTACACGGCACTCGGTCCGACGCGCCGCCTTGGCCGATCGTCGCGCCCGAAGCGTGCCGAGCGCTACCCCAGCAACATCGCGCGCGTGCTATCCTTGGGGCGCCCGAAGGCGTACAGGATCGCCGCCAGTTCCGCACGCGCGGGCACGTACACCCTGCCCCGCCGCTCGCGCGTCAGCGGCCGCACCGGTTCCCAAGCGTCGCCCACGCGCAGTTCGAGATCGGCCATCAATTCGATCGGCATCGCCGCACCGTCCAGCCGCGCGAACGGGTACGAGCGAAATTGTGCGCTCGGCTCGCCGATCGACACCGCCCCCTGCCATGCGGCCAGAACCCGCGCCGCATCACGCGCGCTGAGCAGCACGTCGATATCGGCGACCGGCGTCGCGGCGCCGTGGATCCACACCGCCGCGCTGCCGATCACCCACCACGGATCGTCCGCAATGCGCAGCGCCGCCGCAACCTGCGCCAGCGCCGCATCCAGCATCAGTCGCCGGTCAGAATGCGGTCGACCAGCTGCTTCACCGTCGGCACGAACCCGTTCGAATAGAAGGGATCACGCTTGAAATTATACGCCGCATGGCCCGCGAACATCAGGTTCGCGTCGGTATCGCCGCCATGCGCGATATCCTGCAGCGTCTTCTGGATGCAGAAGCTGCGCGGATCGGCCAGTCGCCCGGTCGAATTCGTCTCGGTATCCGCCCAGCTCGAGAAGAGGCACTGGCTGAGGCAACCCATGCAATCGGCCTGATCCTTGCGGATCTCGCCTTTCTCCTGCGGCGTCACGAACACCAGCGTGTTGTCGGGCGTCTTCAGCGCATCGGTGAACCCCGAGCCGAACCACTCGCGTGCGCGCAGCAGGTCGCCACGCGTCACCCAGAAGTTCTTGCCCTTCACGCCGA
This sequence comes from uncultured Sphingomonas sp., assembly GCA_913777325.1. Lineage (GTDB taxonomy): Bacteria > Pseudomonadota > Alphaproteobacteria > Sphingomonadales > Sphingomonadaceae > Sphingomonas. The sequence goes on from CAJYSA010000069.1 coordinate 6,499, forward strand.
CGTCGAGCTGGAAGACGTGATCGCCCGCTTCCTGCGTGGAGAAGGCGATCTGCCGCTCCGATCGCGCTTCCAGCGCGCGCAGGAACGGGTTGCGCACCGCCGACGAGTAGAAACCGGTCGGCGAGAAACGATGCAACAGCACCTCGCCTTCCTCGATCTGCGTCAGCTTGGCCTTCCACCCTTCCGGGATCGGGCTTTCCTGCGTCAGCAGCGGGCGCGTGCCGTATTGGAAAGCGATCTGCCCCAGCTCCGGATTGTCGATCCAGTCGTTCCAGTCGCGAAGATACCAGACGCCACCGGCCATCACGATCGGCGTGGTGTCGGGCACCCCGCCCTCGCGCATCGTATCGCGCAGCGCCTTCACGCGCGGGTACGGATCCTCGGGCTTCAACGGATCCTCGGCGTTCGACAGGCCATTGTGCCCGCCCGCCAGCCACGGATCCTCATAGACGACCGCCGACAGCCACTCGCTCGCCTTCGAATAAGCGCGCTTCCACAAGGCGCGGAACGCACGGCCCGAGCTGACGATCGGCAGGTAGCTGACATTGTAGGACGAGGCGATCTCGCTCAGCTTGTACGGCATCCCCGCTCCACAGGTGACGCCGGAAACCAGCCCGCGCGTCCGTTCCAGCACGCCGTGCAGGATGCGCGGCGCGCCGCCCATCTCCCACAGGACGTTGATGTTGATCGCGCCCTTGCCGCCGGCGATCTCCCACGCGCGCTGCACCTGCTGCACGGCGCCCTCGATCGCATATTCGATCAGTTCCTCATGCCGCTCGCGCCGGGTGAGCGCGCGGTATATCTGCGGGATGATCTTGCCATCGGGATCGTAGCTGTCGGCATTCACCGCCGATACGGTGCCGATTCCGCCCGCCGCCGCCCAGGCACCCGCTGAGGCGTGATTGGTGGCGGCGACACCCTTGCCACCCTCCACCAGCGGCCAGACCTCCCGGCCTCCATAGACGATCGGCTTCAGCCCCTTGAACACGCGATTTCCCGTTGTGGCGAATGATACAGCCGACCCATATAAAGCAATCGGGCCGCAACGCGACCGAAATGCGACTCCTTGCCGTCAGGTGGCGGGAGATCAGCCGAGCGAACCGGGCCGTCCGGCGACCGCCGCATAGAGCGCGGCGGAGCGCGCGACCATCGCCGCCGCGTCATGCTGTTGCGCCGCGCGTGCGCGATTGGCCGCCCCGGTGGCAGCGCGCAGCGTGGCGTCGGTCGCGAGCGGCTGCAACGCGTCGCGCAGGCTCACCTCCGCGACATGCGGCGCGAGCAGCGCGGCGTTTTCGGGCGAGAGTTGCGCCGCCAGCGCGTCTCCGCGCCACCCCATCACCGATATGCCCGCCGCCATCGCCTCCACCACGATCGCCGGGGCGGGCCCGGCGCGCAGGGGCAACAGCAGCACGTCGAACCCGCCGAGATAGGCGGCACGGTCGTCGATCGCGCCCGGCAGGACCAGCCGGTCGTCGATCCCCATCGCCAGCGCCGCGCGCTCCGCCGCGGCGCAGGCCGCACCCGCTCCGACCACCACCAGGCGGAACCGCGCCGCCAGCCCGGCGACCGCGCGGACCAGCAGCGCGGCTTCCTCCCGGGTCATGTCGTCGGCAACGACCCCGATCACCACATCGGCGGGCTTGCGACGGAAACCGCCGGCCAGCCGCGCATCCGGCGCCCGCGCGAAGGCGGCTCGATCGACCCCATCGGCGATCACGTGCAGCCGCTCGCCCGGCACCTTCCACCGGTCCCCCGCCACCCGCGCCGCCGCCTCGCTGTCGATCACCAGCCCCGCCGCCGCGCCCAGCGCGATCCGACGATACAGCCGCGCGCTGCCGCCCAGCGTCGCGGCGACCGGCGTTTCGTGATGCACGATCGGCGGCATGGCGCGCGGAAAGGCGCGCCGCGCCATTACCGCGTCGATCGCCCCCGCACCAAAGGTGAGCACCAGATCATACCCGCGCAGCGCCCGCGCGATCGCCTCATAGCGCGCCACCGAGACCGCACCGGCCAGCGGCGGCGGGTTTTGTGCCAGCGTGGCGCGCGCGTCGCGCGGCAGGACGGCGAGATCGTCGAGCGCCACGACCTGACGCGCATGATCGTCGAACGCGGCGACCAATTGCCCCAACCGACGTCGCCACGGATCGTCCTCGGATCCGCCAGCGCCGAAAAGGTAAAAAACCGACAGAGACTGTGACATACCGGCCACATAACGCGCCAAATGCCGCGATGCATCATGTTCCGCTTTCGCCGACCACCGGAACAGGACAAGGAGCAGGCTGTTATCTGCGACTAACAGGAGATGTCGCCATGAAGATCGCTTCGATGTTCGCCGCCGCCGCCGCCCTCACGCTGGCTGCTGCTCCCGCTATGGCCGCTCCGAACGCTGCGGCATCGCTGTCGGTCGCGAAGTCGGCCCGCGCCGGCACCGCCGCCAAGGGCAAGAACGAGCTGGCCGCGCCGGGCGCGATCATCGGTCTGGTCCTGGCCGCCGCGGTCGTCGCCGCCGGCGTCGTGATCGCGGTCGACGACAACAACTCCGACAGCAACTGACCGGATCGCGCCGCCCGTTCGCGGGCGGCGCCTTCGATCTGGCGAAAGGCCCGGGACGCATCATGCGCCCCGGGCCTTCGTTTTTATCGGTCGGCTTTTCCCGGCGAAGTCCTCATGCGGCGCCGATCGCCTGCTTGGGCACGTGGGTGATCCGACAGGCCAGATCGGCCTCGCCGCTCGCCACGATCCAATGACCGCCGCCGTCCGCGATCCCGGTCGTGAACACGACGTCGGTCACGTACAGAAGATCCTCCAGCGGCGTGAGCAACCGGGGCGCGGGATCGAGCAGCGGCGTGTGCCCGGTGGCGAGCGCCCGCGACGGATCATCGCGATCCAGCAGCGTCCAATAGGTGCGATAGATACCGACCAGCCCGGACGGCTCCACCCCGTGCCACAGCGATAGCCAGCCCGTCTGGCCGTTCACCTCCGCCATGACCGGCGGCGCGCCACCGCCCATCCGTGCGGTCGCCATCGTCTGCGCATGCGGGCGGATGCCGGGCCGGTCGCATGGCTTCCAGTGCAGCGCGTCGGGCGAGGTGGCGAGGTTGATCGACGGGCCGGCACGCCACTCCGCGTCCGGCGGATATGCGAAATACAGATCGCCCAGGGGACGCGTCTGCGCCCAGAACGTGTCCGCAACCTTGCCCTCGAAGATCAGCATGTCCTTGTTCTGATGATCGAGGACGATGCCCTCCAGCGTCCAGTCGAGCGCATCGTCGCTGGTGTAGAGCGTCGTCGAGTGCCGCTCCGGACTGACCGAACAGGTCGTCATGTAATAGCGCCCGTCGACGCGGCTGATCCGCGCATCCTCGACGCCGTAACATTGATAGCTGGTGCGCGGCGCAATCGCACGATCGTAATGTACCGCGACGACCTGTCGCCCGTCGGCGTCAAGCTCGACCGGCAGCAGCCACGACAGCGAGGTCAGCGCCAACACCTTCCACCCGCCCCCGCGCATCATGAACTTGCGCGGGTCGGACGTGTCGACCAGCGACAACGGCCACGCATCGAGCACATAGCCGGTGTCGGTCCAGCGGATCGCATGAATGTGCTGATCGCGCACCGGCGTGCGCAGCGCTTCCGCCACACGGACCATCAGCAGCAGATTGCCGTTGGGCAGCCGCGTCATCCCCGGGTTGAACGCGCCCAGCACATAGGTTTCGGCATCGATCCTGCCCGCCAACGGAGAGCGCGACAGGTCGACGTCGTGCGGGGTGAACACCAGCGCGTCGTGCGGGTAAGCGGCCATCATTCCTCCTCCTGCACGCGCGGGCTGATCGTCAGCCGCTGGATCACGGTGCGGCGCGGCTGGGTCAGCAGATAGTGCACCCCGACCGCGATATCCTCCGCGCGCAACATGGTCCCCGCCTCGATCTGCTCGCGCTGCTCCTCCGGGCTGATATCGGGCATCTGCATGTCCGACCCGGTCTTGCCCGGCTCCACCAGCGCGACGCGGATATCCTTGCGCCCTAGTTCGCGGCGCAACGCGATCGACAGCCCCTGCAACCCGTGCTTGATCGCGGCATAGACCGTGGAATGCGGCCCCAGCACATAGGCGCTGGTCGAACCGATCATCACGATGTCGCCGCCCGCCGCCATCTCCCCCGCCGCGCGATGCGCCAGCAGCAGATACTGGGTGAAGTTGAGCGCGATGGCATGGCGCACCGCCGCCTCGTCCATTTCGGTTAATCCCGCCGCGGCCTCGGCGGCGTTGGCGACCACGATATCATAGCCGCCCAGCGCGGCGTCGGCAGCGGACAGGAACGCGCCGACCTGATCCGGCACGGACAGGTCGAACAGCGCGCCTTCCGCAGCGCCCACCGCACGCAGATCGGCCAGCGCCTCGTCCAGATGCGCCGGATCGGTGCCGCACACGAAGACACGCGCCCCCTCTGCCGCCAGCAGCCGCGCGATCGCACGACCGATCCCGGTGGTGCCCCCGGTGATCGCGGCACGCCGACCGGCCAGCGGCAACACAGCGGTATGGGCATCGCGAACGTCGGTCATGCGGTTCCTCGGGATTGCTCGTGGAAACCGCGACAGCGCGTCATGCCGCCGGCGGGTTCCCCGTCCGTGCCAGCCATTCCGCCAACGCCGGTCGAACCGCCGGCTCGTCCAGCATCGGCGCATGACCGACCCCCGGCACCGTCACCGCGCGTGCATGCGGCAGTGCGGCGACCATCCGCTCGGCGGTGGCGGCGGACAGGATATCGCTCAGCGCGCCGCGCACCACCAGCACCGGCACCCCCGCCAAGCCCGCCAGCGCGCGCCACATGTCCGGCCCCGCCTCGCCCCCCGGCAACCGGAACGGCTCGGCGATCTTCATATCGTAATCCAGCACGATCCGGCCTGCGGAATTGAGCCGGTACAAGCGCTTGGCCATCGCCAGCCAGTCCTCGATCTCCCAATCGGGATAGGCGCCGTCGTTGCTTTCCCGCAATCCGCGCGCCGCGTGCATCCAGGTCGGCCAGGTGCTCGGCTTGCCGACATAGCCGCGGATCCGCGCCAGCCCCGCCGCCTCGATCTCCGGCCCGACATCGTTCAGCAGCGCGCCCGCGATCCGCCCCGGCACCATCCCGGCCAGCAACATCGTGACGATCCCGCCCAGCGATGTGCCGACCGTGACGAACCGATCGATTCCCTGATCGGCCAGCAGCGCCACCACGTCCTGCGCATAGGTCAGCGGGACATAGGTCATCGGATCCTTGGCATAGCCGCTTTCGCCGCGTCCGCGAAACTCGATCGCGATCACGCGGCGCGCGGGCGCGATCGTCTGCGCCAGCGCGGCGAAGTCCCGCGCGTTGCGCGTCAGCCCCGGCAGACACAGCACCGGCGGCTGATCCGGATCGCCCGGATAGTCGCGTGCATGCAGACGCAACCCGTCCGCCGACCACCAGTAGACATCCCGAAATTCCGCCATTCGCTTGCGCCTTCTGCCGAGCAGCCCCCATATCGCGGCATGGCCGTCGACCCGCAAGCATATCGCCCCGACCGCGCGCTCGCCGCGCTGGGGGAACCGTTCCACGATGCGGTGACCGCCGCGCGCTTTCCGCAGACGATCCTGCGCTTTCGCAACGATCGCGCGGCGCGGCAGGTGGGGCTGGACACGCTCGACGATGCCGAATGGATCGCGCATTTCGGCCGGTTCGCGCCGCTGCCCGGCACGCTCGAACAGCCGCTGGCGCTGCGTTACCACGGGCACCAGTTCCGCGTGTACAATCCCGATATCGGCGACGGGCGCGGCTTCACCTTCGCGCAGCTTCGCGACACGTCCGGGCGATTGATGGACCTGGGCACCAAGGGATCGGGGCAGACGCCGTGGAGCCGGTTCGGCGATGGCCGGCTGACGCTGAAGGGCGGCGTGCGCGAGGTGCTGGCGACCGAGATGCTCGAGGCGCTGAACGTCCCCACCTCGCGCAGCTTCTCGCTGATCGAAACCGGTGAGGCACTGGAGCGCAACGACGAACCGTCCCCGACGCGGGGCGCCGTGCTGGTGCGGCTAAGCCACTCGCACATCCGCATCGGCACGTTCCAGCGGCTCGCCTTTCACCGCGACGAGGATGCGATGCGTCGCCTCGTCCGCTACGTACTGCGCGAATTATACGGCGAGGACGGCGACGATCCCGTCCGCCTGCTCGACCTGGTGGTGCGGCGCACCGCGACGCTCGCGGCGCGCTACATGGCCGCCGGCTTCGTCCACGGCGTGCTCAATAGCGACAATATCAACATCACCGGCGAGAGCTTCGACTATGGCCCGTGGCGGTTCGCCCCGGTGTGGGATCCGGCGTTCGTCGCCGCCTATTTCGACCACGGTGGCCTCTATGCCTTCGGGCGCCAGCCGGAGGCGATCCTGTGGGACGTCATGCAGCTCGCGTCCTCGCTGCGCCTGATCGCCGAATCCGATCCGCTGATCGCGGCGCTGGACGGATTTGCGGGCCATTATCAGATCGCGATCGCCGAGGCGGTGCTGTGGCGGCTGGGGCGCGTGCCGCAGGGGGACGAGGAAGACCGCGCGCTCGTACAGACGGTCGAGCGTGCGTTGCGCGCGACGCACGTTCCGGTCGATCGCTTCTTCTTCGACGCCTTCGCACATCCGCTGCCGCCGTCCTATGCGACGGAGTGGGACGAGGTTCGCGCGCGTCTCGCGCCGTATGCGATGCGCCGCGCCCGCGACCATGCGTATTGGCAGGGCGAGCCCTGTTCGATGCTGATCGACGAGGTCGAGGCGATCTGGGCGCCGATCGCCGCCGCCGACGACTGGAGCGCGTTCGGCGCCAAGATCGCCGGCATCCGCGCGATGGGCGACGCGCTCGCCTGACGTTCCCCCTTCCGCCGCAACGATTGTTACGGCTAAGACCGGCGCCATGGCTGAGCTGATCTCCTTCGAACCCGCCACCGGCGCGGAATTATGGCGCGCCGCCACGAGCGACGTCGATGCGGAGGTGGATGCCGCGCGGGCCGGTTTCGTGCCGTGGGCGGCGAAGTCGCTGTCCTTCCGGATCGAGACGATGCGCCGCTTCGCGAATGTCGTGCGGCAACGTGCCGAGGATTTCGCCGACCTGATCGCGCGCGAGACGGGCAAGCCGGTGTGGGAAGCGCGTACCGAAGTCGATACCGTCGCCGCCAAGGTCGACATCTCGGTCACCGCTTATGCCGAGCGCACCGCGCAGCGCCGGCTCGACGCGCCGATGAACACGCGCATGGCGCTGCGCCACAAGCCGCATGGCGTGCTGGCGGTGCTGGGGCCATACAATTTCCCCGCGCACCTGCCCAACGGCCACATCGTGCCGGCGCTGATCGCGGGCAATGCGGTGGTCTTCAAGCCCTCTGAAAAGACCCCGGCGACGGGCGCGTTCCTGGTCGATTGCTTCCATGCCGCCGGTGTCCCGCCCGAGACGCTGCGCCTCGTGATCGGGGGCCCGGCGGAGGGCAAGGCACTGGCCGCGCATGACGGGATCGACGGACTGCTCTTCACCGGGTCGGCGCGCACCGGCATCGCGCTCAACCGCGCCTTTGCGGAGAAGCCCGAGAAGATCCTCGCGCTGGAGATGGGCGGCAACAACCCGATCGTGGTATGGGACACGCCCGATCTGCACACCGCCGCCGTGCTGATCGTCCAGTCGGCCTTCACCACCGCGGGGCAGCGCTGCACCGCCGCGCGACGGTTGATCGTGCAGGAGTCGCTCGCCGATCCGCTGCTTGAGGAACTGGAGCGACTGACCCGCCGCCTGATCGTCGGCGCGCCGCACGACGATCCCCAGCCGTTCATGGGACCGGTGATCGACAACGAGGCCGCCGACGGCCTGACCGAAAGCTTCCTGGCGCTGTTGATGAAGGGCGGCCGCCCGATCCACCACATGGCGCGCCCGGTCGACGGTCGCCCGTTCGTGACCCCCGGGATCATCGACGTCACGCATGTCGCCGACCGTCCGGACATCGAACTGTTCGGGCCGTTGCTGCAGGTGATGCGCGCGGATGATTTCGACAGCGCGATCGTCGAGTGCAACAACACACGCTACGGCCTGTCCGCCTCGCTGATCAGCCAGACGCCGGCGTTGTTCGACCGGTTCTGGGCGGGCGCGCGCGCTGGGATCGTCAACTGGAACCGTCCCACCAACGGCGCCTCCTCGTCGGCCCCGTTCGGTGGGGTCGGCTGGTCCGGCAATCATCGCCCCAGCGCCTATTACGCCGCCGATTATTGCGCCTATCCGGTCGTCTCCAACGAGGCCGAGGCGGCGCGCGCGACGATCGGCATCGGCTTGGCCGACGCCTGACCCCGAAAGGACCGACATCATGGCAAGCGGACTCGTCGCGCTGCTCGACGATATCGCCGGACTGACCCGGCTCGCCGCCGCCTCGCTCGACGATGTCGGCGCCGCAGCGACCAAGGCGGGGACGAAGGCGGCGGGCGTCGTGATCGACGACACCGCCGTGACCCCGCGCTACGTCGTCGGGCTGAGCCCCAAGCGCGAGCTGCCGATCATCGGCAAGATCGCGCTGGGGTCGATCCGCAACAAGCTCCTGTTCCTGCTTCCCGCCGCATTGATCCTCAGCGCGATCGCGCCCTGGTCGCTCGCCCCGTTGCTGATGCTCGGCGGTGCGTTCCTCTCGTTCGAGGGCGCGGAGAAGGTGATCGAGGCGTTCTCGGGCGGCCACGACGCCGATGAGGACGCCGCGCCGACCGATCCGGTCGCGCTGGAAAAGCAGAAGGTGTCGGGCGCGATCCGCACCGACTTCATCCTGTCCGCCGAGATCATGGTGATCGCGCTGCGCGAGGTGTCCGATCAGCCGCTCCTTACACAGGCGGTGACGCTGGCGATCGTCGCGATCGCAATCACGGCGGGGGTCTATGGCGTCGTCGCGCTGATCGTGAAGGCGGACGACGTGGGCCTCTATCTCGCCCGGCGCCCGTCGTCGGTCGCGCAGGCGATCGGACGCGGGCTGGTGAAGGGCGTACCGGTACTGATGCAGGTGCTGACCGTGGTCGGCACCGCCGCGATGCTGTGGGTCGGTGGCGACCTGCTGATCCACAATGCCGCCGACGTCGGCGTCCCCGCCCCGGCGGACTTCGTCCACCACCTTGCCGAGGGTGCCGGCGGCGGCGTGCTCGGCTGGCTGATCGGCGCCGGGATCGCGGGCGTGGTCGGACTGGTCGTCGGCGGCGTCATCGCGCTGGTGATGCATAAGGTTCACGGCGCGAAGCACTGATCCCGCGTCGGGAGCGCTTCGCAACGCCCGCATCATCCGAACCGTTCGTGCTGAGCTTGTCGAAGCACGTGTCGCGCGGCACGCCCTTCGACAAGCTCAGGGCGAACGGAGCGCGTGTGATGCGCCGCGCGCCATGACGAACGACGATGCAGTGGCCCATGAAGGCCACCGCAAACCAATCCTACGCCCCCGCCAAGCATCGCTCGATTGCCTGCGCCCGCACATTCGCCCATTTGCGATCGCATCATGGCGACGCTTCTCGATCCCGACGCGCGCGGCCGCGTCATCCTCGTCGGTGCCGGCCCGGGCGACCCCGGCCTGCTCACCGTTCGCGCGATGGAGGCGCTGCGCAGCGCCGATGTGGTGGTGCACGACGGTCTGATCGACCCGCGCGTACTCGACATCGCACCGCCCGCCGCGCACCGCATCTCGGTGGCGAAGCGCCGCGCGCGCCATACGCTGCCACAGGAGGCGATCAACGCGCTGATCGTGGCGCACGTAAAGGCGGGCAGCGTCGTCGTTCGGCTTAAGGGTGGCGACCCGTTCATCTTCGGGCGCGGCGGCGAGGAAGTGGAAGCGGTACGCGCCGCCGGCCTGCTGGTCGAGGTGATACCGGGCGTGTCAGCGGCCCTCGGCTGCGCGGCGGAGGCGATGCTGCCGCTGACGCACCGCGATCACAGCTCGGCGGTCACCTTCGTCGCTGGCCAGTGCAAGGGGCTGACCGATCAGGACTGGTCGGGGCTCGCCGGGCAGGGTCGCACCCTCGTGATCTACATGGGCGTTGCCACCGCCGATGCGATCGCCGACAAGCTGATCGCGGACGGCGTCGCCCCCGACATGCCGGTCGCGGTGCTGGAGAAGGGCACGCTGCCCGGCCACCGCGCGCTGCGCACGCTGCTTGCCGATCTCGGCGCCATGGTCGCGCGCGAGCGGGTCGCCAGCCCGGCGATCATCGTCGTCGGCGAAGTCGTCGACCTGTCCGACGCCCAGAACCGGCTGGCGGGCTATGCGCAGGTGGCGGAGCAAATGGCATGAAGCTGGTGACCGGCAACGATCTGGCGACCGGAGACGTGGTGTGGTGGACGGGACGGGACTGGTCGCGCCACGTCGGCGACGCCGTGGACGCCGGGGATCGCGGCGAGGCGATCGCGCGCGAGGAAGAGGCGGCACGCCGCGTCAACGTGCCGTATGTGATCGAGGCGAGCGCGACGCCGGACGGGCCGCGCCCGGCACATATCAAGGACCGTATCCGCGCGCTCGGCCCCACGGTGCGCCCCGACCTGACGCTGAAGCCCGCCGACATCGATGCCGGCACCTGGGTGATCTGACCCCTCCCCGCCGCCGGCGGGGATCGAGGATGAAACGATGTACAAGTACGACGAATACGACCAGTCGATCGTCGACGCCCGCGTCGAGGAGTTTCGCGACCAGTGCCAGCGCCGCCTGTCCGGCGAGCTGACCGAGGACCAGTTCAAGCCGCTGCGGCTGATGAACGGGCTGTACCTGCAGCTTCACGCGTACATGCTGCGCGTCGCGGTGCCCTATGGCACGCTCGACAGCCGTCAGATGCGGATGCTGGCGCATGTCGCGCGCAAGTACGATCGCGGCTATGGCCATTTCACCACCCGGCAGAACATCCAGTACAATTGGATCAAGCTGGAGGACGCCGCCGACATCCTCGCCGAGCTGGCGACGGTCGAGATGCACGCGATCCAGACCAGCGGCAATTGCATCCGCAACATCAGCTCGGATCAGTTCGCGGGCGCCGCCGCCGACGAGGTCACCGATCCGCGCCCGTTCGCGGAGTTGCTCCGGCAGTGGAGCACCTTCCACCCCGAATTCAGCTACCTGCCGCGCAAGTTCAAGATCGCGGTGATCGCCGCCGACGAGGATCGCGCGGCGATGCGGCTGCATGATATCGGACTGCAGTTGCTGGAGCGCGACGGCGTGCTCGGCGCGAAGGTGTTCGTCGGAGGCGGCATGGGCCGCACCCCGATGATCGCGCCGGAGATCAAGGACTTCGTGGCTGCCGATCAGCTCATGAGCTATCTGGAGGCGTGCCTGCGCGTCTACAATCGCTATGGCCGGCGCGACAACATCTACAAGGCGCGGATCAAGATCCTGATCCACGAGCTGGGCGCGGACAAATATCGCGCCGAGGTCGAGGAGGAATTCGCGCAGGTCCGCCAGCTCGGCATCGACCCGCCCGCCGCCGAACTGGCGCGGATCAGCGCGATGTTCGCGCTCCCCGCGTTCGCGGCGGCCGATGGCGCGGTCGCGGATCGCAGCGACCCGGACTTCGCGGTGTGGCTCGACCAGAACGTCCGCGCGCACAAGCAGCCCGGCCATGCGATTGTCACCATCTCGCTGAAGCCGATCGGCGGCATCCCCGGCGACGCCACCGCCGAGCAGATCGACGTGATGGCCGATCTGGCCGAACGCTACAGCTTCGACGAACTGCGCGTCACCCACGCGCAGAACATCGTCCTGCCCCACGTCCGCATCGCCGACCTGAAGGCGGTGTGGGAGGCGCTGGTCGACGCCGGGCTGGCGGAGGCGAACCTTGACCTGATCAGCGACATCATCGCCTGCCCGGGCCTCGATTATTGCGCGCTCGCCAACGCCCGCTCGATCCCGCTGGCGCAGAAGATCGGGCAGCGGTTCGCCGATCTGGGGCGGCAGCGCGACCTGGGCGAGCTGAAGCTGAAGATCAGCGGCTGCATCAACGCCTGCGGCCACCACCACGCGGGGCACATCGGCATCCTGGGCGTCGACCGGAAGGGCACCGAAAATTACCAGCTCCTGCTGGGCGGGTCGGGTGCGGAGGACGTGTCGCTCGGCAAGATCACCGGCCCCGGCTTCGACGAGGACGGCGTGGTCGACGCGATCGAGCGCGTGACCGACACCTATGTCCGCATCCGCGAGACCGGCGAGCGGTTCGTCGACACCTATCGCCGCGTGGGCATGCAGCCGTTCAAGGAGGCGATCTATGGCTGACGCATTCGAGGTCGACCTGATCGACGACCGCGCGCACCTGCGCTTCCGCGACGAGGCCGCGCATGAGGAACCGGCAGTGACGCTCGACGCGTTTCTGGCCGATCAGTCGAATGCCACGGCGGTGCGGATCGAACCGGGCGACGATGCGCGCGCACTGATCCCGATGCTCGACCGGCTGGCGCTGGTCGAGGTGTCGTTCCCGACGTTTCGCGACGGACGCGGCTATTCGGTCGCGCGGATCCTGCGTGAGGCGGGCTATCGCGGCGAGTTGCGCGCGGAGGGCGATGTGCTGGTCGACCAGATCCCGTTGATGCGCCGCTGCGGCTTCGACGCCTTCGCGCCGCGTGCGGCGGTCGATCCGGTCGTGCTGAAGCGCTCGCTGGAGCGCTACGACCATGTCTATCAAAAGGCCGCCGACGTGGCGGTCCCGGTCTGGAAACTGCGCCATGGGTGAACCTGCCCACGACCTCGACATCATCGACGTCCGCCCCGCCTTTACCGCCGCCGATGCCGCGGCGATGCAGGCGCGTTTCGACGGCGTGTCGGCACCCGACATGCTGCGCGAGTTGCTGACCGGCGAGTTGCACGGGCGGATCGCCGCCGTGTCCTCGTTCGGCGCGGAATCGGCGGTGCTGCTGCACATGATCGCGCAGGTGGATCGCGACGTGCCGGTGATCTTCACCAACACGCAGAAGATGTTCGGCGAGACCCTGGCCTATCGCGACGAACTGTCCGAACGCCTGGGGATGACCGATCTGCGCGTGTTCCGTCCCGATCCCCGCCTGCTGCGGCTGAAGGATGAGAAGGGGCTTCGCTGGTCCTACGATCCCGACGGCTGCTGCGAGCTGCGCAAGGTCGAGCCGCTGCGCCGCGCGCTGGCGCCGTTCCAGGCGTGGATCTCGGGGCGCAAGGGCTTTCAGGCAAAGACCCGCCTCGCCCTCCCACGCTTCGAGGAGGACGAGGGTCGCCTGAAGATCAACCCGCTCGCGGATTGGTCGAAGGAGCAGCTCGATGGCTATTTCGCGGCCCACGATCTGCCGCGCCACCCGTTGGAGGCGCAAGGCTATCTGTCGATCGGTTGCGCCCCCTGCACCTCGAAGGTCCGCCCCGGCGAAGACCCCCGCGCCGGTCGCTGGCGCGGCTGGGACAAGGTGGAATGCGGCATCCACGTGGCCGAGAAGCCGGGCGAGGAACCCGCATTCTGAGGCGAACCCGGCCTATCGCTCGCCATAGGCCGGCAAGGCCAGCCTGAAGCGGATCGCGGCGGCGCGCAGCGCGAAGCCCGCCACCGCCGCGATCACCGCCGCGTGCCACGGCACCAGCCCCAGCTCGCGCAGCCCCACATACGATCCCGCCGCCAACGCCGCGGCGGTCACGTAGAGCTCCGGACGCATCAGGATCGACGGTTCGCCCGCCAGCACGTCGCGGATGATCCCGCCGACGCATCCCGTCACCACGCCCATCAACGCGGCGGGGAGCGGAGGAACGCCGTAACCGAGCGCCTTCGCCGCGCCGTACACCGCATAGGCGGCCAGCCCGACCGCATCGAACCAGTCGAGCGCCGCGCCGCGCCACCAGCGTTCGGGCGTGATCCAGATGACCGCGGCCATCAACAGGCACACCGCCGCGACGCGCGAATCATGCACCCAGAACACCGGTGCGCCGATCAGCAGGTCACGCACCGTACCGCCGCCAACCCCGGTGATCAGCGCGAAGAACGCCAGCGTCACCGGCGTCTGCGCGCGCCTGGCCGCCGCCAGCGCCCCGGAGGCGGCGAACACCGCCAGCCCGGCGACGTCCAGCCACGGCGCGAACGCGGG
>CAJYSA010000070.1 GCA_913777325.1 uncultured Sphingomonas sp.
TGATGGCGTCGGGCATCCCAACGCTGGTCATGGCGAGCGCAGCGACGCGATGGGGGGCCGGATCAGGACGCCCTGGATGGCTTCGCTGCGCTCGCCATGACGATCGTGGGTTGGGTGACGGTCCGCCGCCGATCACGGGTGGACGATCAAGGGGGAGGTGACATGCCCGGGAGGGGTGGGGTGCGTGCCGCCCTTACCGATCCGATTGGCCATGAAATGGGAACCAGGGGTTCAGCCTGGCACGGCGCTTCATGCCGCCTTTCGGCTGACGAAGAACCCGCTTTCCTTGACGACCTCGAGCACACCATTTCCTGCCCGGAATGCTTCGGCGATCGCATCCCGAAACGCGGTAAGCTGCGCCTTTTCCGCCCGGTCTCCAGGCGGATAGGACGTGAGGGCCAGAAATACGTCCTCCGGCTCTGTTACGCGCAAGATGGCCGGGTGCTCCGCCATGCTCACATTGCCGAAAGCGGCCTTCATGGATCGCTCGGCCTCGGCATATCCAAAGACAGCGCCGGCCGGGTCGAACGGTTCGCTGCCGAACACGGTCGTCAGGGCATAGAGTTCGCGCCTGTTGCCGGCTCCGTTCGTCGTCACGGCAAGAAATCCGCCGGGTTTCAAGACACGACGCATCTCGGCGAGGCCCTTTGACGGGTCCGAGAGATGATACAGCATGTGCATGGCTATGATAGCGTCGAAGGACTCGTCCTCGAAAGGAAGATCGGTCGCATCGGCTTGCCTGCCGGCGACCGATGCGAACGGCAGTGGCCGGCATCGGTCCACCGCTTCCTGAACCATGCCCGGCGACAAATCAGAGAGCGTGAGTTTCAGACCATCGGGCAGCTTGCTTGCCGCGGCCTCCCAAAACCAGCCTGGTCCGCATCCGACGTCAAGGATGCTGTCGCCATCCTCAAGGGGCAGTTGCTTCGCCACCCACGGAAACCAGTCCATCTCGGCAATGGTATAATTGTTGTGGAGCCGAGCGCGAGCAGCAAGCTTCCGGCTGTCTCTGTACTGCTCGAGGTTTCCGGAAGTAATTGACGGCATTACAGATTTCCTCTGCACGTGCAATTGTACATACCGAAAGATGGGACATAATTGTGCGGCGCAGAGGTGGCAAGTCTTCTGCCGCCTGCGTGCATGGCGATGATTGTCGCCAAGGCGCGCCGAAGCCGGCATTTTGCACGCGGAGGCGCGGAGCGCGCGGAGGTGTTCGTTGGCGGACAGGGGCGCGGGACGGTGCGGTACGGCTCGTCATTGCGAGCGTAGCGAAGCAATCCAGCGCGTCCTGGTCCGTCCCTGGATTGCTTCGCTGCGCTCGCAATGACGGCGGGGGCGGGTGTCCGCGCTTTCCGGGGGCAGGCGTTGCGTGGCGTAGAAGCTTGTTAGGCGGAGTCTTCGGGCGCGGGTGGCGTGTGCTGTCGGATGGCGGGGCGTGGCCGCTCGGCGTCCTCCGCGTCTCCGCGTGGCCCATCTCTTTGCTCTTGTCGGGAGTGGCCCGGACTGGCCGCTACCCCCCCCCGGCGAACGACGGCGGGCATGGCCCAGGAAATTCCGAAATCGGCGTTTACCGAGCCGTAAATGCCGAATCGGGTCCGGCGCAACGGACGGGAGTCCGATACGCCGCGCGGGTCAGAAGCTGTCGGTGTCGTACACGCGCGACACGTCGCCGCCCCATGCGCCGTGATACAGGTCGAGCAGCCGTTCGGCGGGCACCTTGCCGGCGCGGACGATCTCGCGCAGCGGCTCCAGGAAGCCGGTTTCGTCCTCGCCCGACGCGCCGAGCCGCGCGCGCGCCTTCAGCCCGCGATGCGCGATGTCGAGGACGGTGCCGGCGATGTCGCGCAATTGCCCGCCGCCGGGGATCGGCGCCGACAGTCCCAGTTTCGGCACCGCGTCGCGCAGCGCCTGCCGCTCGTCGAGCGTCCAGTGCTTCACGACGTCCCACGCCGCATCCAGCGCGGTGCCGTCGTAGAGCAGCCCGACCCACAGCGCGGGCAGCGCGCAGATGCGGTTCCACGGGCCGCCGTCCGCGCCGCGCATCTCCAGGAAGGTCTTCAGCCGCACCTCGGGGAAGGCGGTCGAGAGGTGATCGTCCCAATCCTCGATCGTCGGCTTCTCGCCCGGGAGCACCGACAGCTCGCCGCGCAGGAAGTCGCGGAAGCTGAGGCCGGCGGCGTCGATATACTTGCCGTCGCGGTAGACGAAGTACATCGGCACATCGAGCATGTAATCGGCGTAGCGTTCGTAGCCGAAGCCATCCTCGAACACGAACGGCAGCATGCCGGTGCGCGCCGGGTCGGTGTCCGACCAGATGTGGCTGCGATAGCTGAGGAAGCCGTTGGGGCGCCCTTCCGTGAACGGCGAATTGGCGAACAGCGCGGTGGCGAGCGGTTGCAGCGCCAGCCCGACGCGGAACTTCTTCACCATGTCGGCTTCGCTGGCATAGTCCAGGTTCACCTGGATCGTGCAGGTGCGCAGCATCATGTCGAGCCCCATCGTGCCGACGCGCGGCATGTGGCGCAGCATGATCGCATAGCGGCCCTTGGGCATGATCGGCAGCGCGTCGCGCGTCTTGTCGGGCCACATGCCGAGGCCGAGGAAGCCGATGCCGAGCTGCTCGCCGGCTTCCTTCACCTGCGCCAGGTGACGGCCGGTTTCGGCGCACGTCTGGTGCAGGTTGTCCAGCGGGGCGCCCGACAGTTCGAACTGGCCGGCGGGCTCCAGGCTGACCGAGCCGTCCGCGCCGGTGAGCGCGATGACCTTGCCACCCTCCTCTACCGGGCGCCAGCCGTGCTGTTCGAGCGCGCCGAGCAGCGCGCGGATGCCGCCCGGCTCGTCATAGGACGGCGCGTGGTGGTCGGCGGTGGCATAGACGAACTTCTCGTGCTCGGTGCCGATCCGCCAGCGATCGGCGGGCTTCTCGCCCCCGGCGAAGCGGGCGATGAGCTGGTCACGCGATTCGATGACCGCTGCGCGGGTGTCCGAAACGGTCTTGGTCGTCATGGCCGCGCCTTACGCCGCGATGAACGGGCGCGCTAGAGCGGATCGGCTTGCGATGGGTAAAGCGCGGGTGGTCGGGTTCACGCGGAGGCGCAGAGACGCGGAGAGAGACGCGGAGGAAGAAGGGGTGGTTCGCGCGGAGCACGCAGAGGACGCGGCGGTGTTGCGTGGCGTCTTCCGATCGCTACGGCGCGCTCCTACGCCTGCCAGTCGCCCGCCACCGCCATCCACACCGCGATCGCCGCCGCCGCGGCGGTGTCGGCGCGCAGGATGCGCGGGCCGAGCGCGATGCCGACCGCGGCGGGGTGGGCGCGGATCGCGGCACGCTCGTCGTCGTCGAAGCCGCCTTCCGGGCCGATCAGGATCGCCGCCGCGCCGGGCCGCGCGCGCATCGCCGCCGCCGCCGGCGCGCCGCCCAGCTCGTCGGCGAAGAACAGCGCGCGGTCGGCGGGCCAGTCGCGCAGCAGCGCGGGCAGCTTCACCTGCTCCGCCACCGCGGGCACGGCGGTGCGGCCGCATTGCTCGGCGGCCTCGATCATGTGCGCGCGCAGGCGATCGGTGTTGGGCTTGTCGACCACGGTGCGGCGGGTGACGACCGGGACGAGCCGCGCGACGCCCAGCTCGCACGCCTTTTCCGCCATCCAGTCGACCCGGCCCTTCTTCAGCGGCGCGGCGACGAGCCACAGGTCGGGCACCGGCTCGCGTTCCCGCAGCCGTTCGACCACCTCAAGCGTCAGGTCGCGCTTGCCCACGACGCGCGCCACCGCCAGCCATTCGCCGCTGACGTCGTCGAACAGCTTCACCGGATCGTCCGGCTTCGTGCGCATCACCGACACCAGATAATGCGCCGGCGGCCCGCCGAGCGTCAGCGGACCGGGCGCCAGCGGCGTCTCGACATAGAGCCGCGGCGTCGAGCGCGGCGGCCAGGCGGGCACCGCCCCCATCATTTCTTCCTTCCCCGTCCGATCAGGATCCGCGCGGCCAGGAACAGCAGCGCACCGGCCAGCGCGACGGCGATCACCACCCCCGTCACCACCCCGGCGACGCGCAGGATGGCATAGAACAGCGCCTCGAAAAACCGGCCGATCGCGACCGAGAGATGGATCACCTGGCCGCGACGCGGGTCCAGCGCTGTTCCTTGCAGCCGAAGCCCGCGAACAGGCACCCCTGCGCGACCAGCGTGTTGCGCCCTTCGAGGTGGAGCGTGCCGTCGACCTCCTGCCCGATGTCGGGGACGAAGACGGTGCCGGCCCATGCGCCGTCCTCGTCGCGTTCGAAGCCGCGGAACAGCGGCGTGCCGACCAGCCGGTCGGTCCCCGCCGCGGCGGCGTCCGCCTTGGCGCGGTCGCTGGCCGACACCACGGTGCCGCACATCCCCGGTTCGCCCCGGCAGGGCGCGACGCGGATGCGCACGGAATCGGCGGCGTTGCGCCACGTGCCCGCCAGCGGATCGGCGGCGGTGGCGGCAAGCAGGGCGAGCAGGGTGAACATGCGGGCAATCCTTCGTGGAAATCCACGGCCTTATCTAGGGACGCGTTGCGCCGGAATGAACCGCCGCGCCGCGAAGCACTGGCGATGCGCGCGCGCTTCTGCCACGGAGCGGGGATGATTCCGTTTGCGTTGCTCCTGCTCGCCGCGGCCCCGGCGCAGGATAGCCCGCCGGGGGGCGACATCACCGTCCGCGCGCCGCTGCCCGCCACCCCGCAGACCCCCGCCACGATGGTGGTGGAGCCGGTGGCGATGTTCATCGCCGCCTGCGACCGCGACGGCGATGCGCGTGTCGAGCGCTACGAGCTGGACGCGTGCGTCGCGGCATCGTTCGCGGCGTTCGATCCGCAGAAGACCGGCAAGCTGCGCTATATCGCGTTCGGCGACTGGGCGTTGCGCTACCTGGGCGATCGCGCGGCGCTGCCCAGCCCGTATGAGGTGGACCGCGACAATGACGAGGCGGTGACGCTGGCGGAGTTGCAGGACCATTTCTCGCGGCTGTTCGCGCGCTACGACCGCGACGGCGACCATGCGATCAGCCGCGCCGAGCTGCTGACCTATCGCACGATGCCGGTCGACGCGCAGGGGCCGACCGCCGGGCGGCGCCCCGCGAAGAAGGACGACGACACCCCCGCCCCGGACGCGCGGCGCAAGGGGACGCGGCGATGACGCGCTTCGCCTTTTCGATCCACGCCACCGACGGCGCGGCGCGCACCGGCACGATCGCGATGCAGCGCGGCGAGATCCGCACGCCCGCGTTCATGCCGGTCGGCACCGCCGCCACCGTGAAGGCGATGAAGCCCGCCGACGTCGAGCGCGCGGGCGCGGACATCATCCTGGGCAACACCTATCACCTGATGCTGCGCCCCGGCGCGGAGCGCGTCGCGCGGCTGGGCGGGCTGCACGCGTTCATGGGCTGGAACAGGCCGATCCTGACCGATTCGGGCGGGTATCAGGTGATGAGCCTGTCCGCGCTGACCAAGCGGTCCGAGGAGGGCGTCGCGTTCGCCTCGCATCTGGACGGGACGCGGCACATGATCTCGCCCGAGCGCTCGATCGAGATTCAGCGCTTGCTGGGCAGCAATATCGTGATGGCGTTCGACGAACTGGTGCCGACCACCGCGACGCGCGAGGTGCAGGCCGCCGCGATGGAGCGATCGATGCGCTGGGCCAGGCGCAGCCGCGACGCCTTCGATACCGGCGGCGACCATGCCGCGAACAACGCGATCTTCGGCATCCAGCAGGGCGCGCTGGACGAAGGCTTGCGCAAGGCGAGCGCCGACGCGCTGATCGATATCGGGTTCGACGGCTATGCGATCGGTGGCCTCGCGGTGGGCGAGGGGCAGGCGGCGATGTTCGGCTGCCTCGACTTCGCGCCCGCGCAGCTTCCCGTCGACCGCCCGCGCTACCTGATGGGGGTCGGCAAGCCGACCGACATCGTCGGCGCGGTCGAGCGCGGGGTGGACATGTTCGATTGCGTGATGCCGACGCGATCGGGGCGCACGGGGCAGGCGTTCACGCGCGGCGGGCCGATCAACATCCGCAACGCGCGCTTCGCCGAGGATCAGCGTCCGCTCGACCCGGAATGCGCGTGCGCGGTGTGCACGACGTGGACGCGCGCCTATGTCCATCATCTGGTGCGGGCCGGAGAGATGCTGGGCGCGATGCTGATGACCGAGCACAATATCGCGTTCTACGAGACGATGATGGCCGACCTGCGCGCCGCGATCGCCGACGGGCGGTTGACGGCGTTCGCCAATGATTTCCGCGCGCGCTATGACGCGCCAAAAGGAGAGTGACGTGAGCGACGAGCAACCCAACGAGATCCTGGAAGCCGCCGCGGCCGCCAAGGCGCATGAGGAAGCCGGCGCACCGGGCGCCGCCGCGCACCAGCGCAAGGGCCGCTGGCAGCCGGGCAAGACCTGGCTGGGCGTCGGGATCGGATCGGCGGCGGTGGCGGCGGCGGTGCTGTTCGCCAATTCGCGCAAGGACGAGGGGAAGAAGTAAGGCCGGTTGGGCGCGGGTCGTCCGTGGCGCGATCCAGTCGCGGCTGCGTGCCAGCCCGGCGTAGGCCGCTGGCCGACGTGAGGCACGTCATTGCGAGCGCAGCGAAGCAATCCAGCGCCGGATCAGGACGCCCTAGATTGCTTCGCTGCGCTCGCAATGACGAAGGTGTTGCGCGGGGCTGTGCGGGTGGGCCGGGACGCGGTGACCTGCTGTGCGCGTCTTCAGAGGCTATGTTCAGGCCGGCGCGACGGGAGTCATTCGGTCGCCGAGGTGAGGGCATGTCGACGACCCCGACCGAGGTGACCCGAAGAGTTGTTCTGCCGGCAGCGGGGGTGGTCCGCCGGTCCCGGAGGTGAGCGAAGAGCGGCTTTTCGGTGACAGACGCGCAAGCCGAGAGCATGCGATCCGTCATTGCGAGCGCAGCGAAGCAATCCACGGCGTTTTGATCCGGCGCTGGATTGCTTCGCTGCGCTCGCAATGACGAGGGTTTTGGGCCGGGCTGTGCCGGTGGGCCGGGGCGCGGTGACCTGCCGCGTGCGCCGTGAGGGGCTATGTTCGCGTCAGCGCGGCGGGAGCCATTCGGTCGCCGGCGTGGGGGGCACGCCGGCGACCCCGACTGTCCAGCCATCGGGCGACCCGAAGGGCTGTCGGCCGGTACAAGGAGGAAGGGACCGGGTAGTCACCATCGGTGCCGCCCGGTCCCCGCCAATTCTTCAATGGCTTGCTAGCCGATCGATCAGTGCGTGACCAGATCGAATCGATCGGCGTTCATCACCTTCGTCCACGCCTTCACGAAGTCGGCGACGAACTTCTCACCCGAGTCGGCGCAGGCATAGACCTCCGACAGCGCGCGCAGTTGCGAGTTGGAGCCGAACACCAGATCGGTGCGCGAGGCGGTCCACTTCGGCTCGTGCGTTGTGCGGTCAGTGCCGACGAATTCCTGGTCGCTCTCGTCGCTGACCTGCTTCCACGCGGTGTTCATGTCGAGCAGGTTCACGAAGAAGTCGTTGGTCAGTTGACCCACGCGCTTCGTGAACACGCCGTGTTCGGTGCCGAGCGCGTTGGCGCCCAGCACGCGCAAGCCCCCGACCAGCACCGCCATCTGCGGCGCGGTGAGCCCGAGCAGTTGCGCACGGTCGATCAGCAGCTCCTCGGTCGGCACGTTGAACCGCACCTGGAGGTAGTTGCGGAAGCCGTCGGCCTTGGGTTCGAGCACGTCGAAGCTCTCGGCATCGGTCTGCTCCTCCAGCGCGTCGGCGCGGCCCGGGGTGAACGGGACGGTGACGTCATGGCCGGCGTCCTTCGCCGCCTTCTCGATCGCCGCCGAGCCGCCGAGCACGATCAGGTCGGCGATCGACACCTGCTTGCCGCCGGTGGCCGAGGCGTCGAAGTCCGCCTTCACCTGCTCCAGCACGCCCAGCACGCGGCTGAGGTTCTCGGGCTCGTTCACCTCCCAATTGCGCTGCGGCGCGAAGCGGATGCGCGCACCGTTCGCGCCGCCGCGATGGTCCGACCCGCGATAGGTGGAGGCCGAGGCCCAGGCGGTCTTGACCAGATCCTGCACCGACAGCCCGCTGCCCAGCAGCTTGGCCTTCAGCGCCGTCACGTCCGCGTCGTCGATCAGCGCGTGGTCGACCGCCGGGATCGGGTCCTGCCAGATCAGATCCTCCTGCGGCACCTCGCTGCCCAGGTAGCGGATCTTCGGCCCCATGTCGCGGTGGGTGAGCTTGAACCACGCGCGCGCCCACGCCTCGGCGAAGTACGCCGGGTCGGCGCGGAACTTCTCCATGACCGCGCGGTACTTCGGGTCGACCTTCAGCGCCATGTCGGCGGAGGTCATCATCGTCGGCACCTTCTTGCCCGGCGTGTGCGCGGCGGGAGCCAGCGTATCCTCGGGGTTGCCGACCGGCTGGAACTGATGCGCGCCCGCCGGGCTCTTGGTCAGCTCATATTCGTGGTCGAGCAGCATGTCGAAATAGGTCATGTCCCACGTCGTCGGCGTGGGCGTCCACGCGCCCTCTATCCCCGAGGTGATCGTGTGATCGCCCATGCCGCTTTCATGCGTCGACGCCCAGCCGAGCCCCTGTGCGGCGATATCCGCGCCTTCCGGCTCGCGACCGACCAGCTTCGGGTCGCCCGCGCCGTGCGCCTTGCCGAAGGTGTGGCCACCGGCGGTGAGCGCGGCGGTCTCCTCGTCGTTCATCCCCATACGCGCGAACGTCTCGCGCATGTCGCGCGCCGAGCCCATCGGGTTGGGGCAGCCGCCCGGCCCTTCCGGGTTCACGTAGATGAGGCCGTGCTGGATCGCGGCGAGCGGGCTTTCAAGCGCCAGCCCGGCTTCCTCGTCGATGCGGGTCTGGCCGAGCCATTCCTCCTCGGTGCCCCAATAGACGTCCTTCTCCGGCTCGAACACGTCGGCGCGACCGCCGCCGAAGCCGAAGGTCGGGCCGCCCATCGATTCGATCGCGACGTTGCCGGCGAGGATGAACAGATCGGCCCAGCTCAGCGCGCGACCGTATTTCTGCTTGATCGGCCAGAGCAGGCGGCGCGCCTTGTCGAGGTTGCCGTTATCCGGCCACGAATTGAGCGGGGCGAAGCGCTGCTGCCCCGCCGACGAACCGCCGCGCCCGTCGCCGGTGCGATACGTGCCCGCCGAGTGCCATGCCATGCGGATGAAGAACGGGCCGTAATGGCCGTAGTCCGCCGGCCACCACGGCTGGCTGTCGGTCATCAGCGCGGTCAGATCGGCCTTCACCGCCTTCAGGTCGAGCTTCAGGAATTCGGCGGCATAGTCGAACTCGTCGCCATAGGGGCTGCCCGACTTGCCCTGCTGATGCAGGATGTCGATCGACAGCGATTCGGGCCACCAGTCGCGCGACGTATGGCCGAGCAGCTTGCGCATCGCGGCGGGCTGCTTCTTGGGGTCGTTGATCGGGCTACCCTCGGTGATGGCGTCCATGGTTCTCACTCCTCTCGCGACCGGCGTCCGGGCCTGCTGCGGCCCCTACGCACGGGCGCGCGCAACCTTTCCAGCGGTCTGTGACGCCGGTGGTAGCGGAGCGGCCTTGATCGGAAAAACGCGAAATCGCACACGCTATGATCGACGGGAGCGATCAGCGCGGCGCGCGCACCTCGGCCAGCGGCGACAGCGCGACGCCGCGTGCGGGCACGTCGTGGCGGACGAGCGCACCGGCGGCGACGGTCGCCTCGTCACCGATCGCGACCCCGCCGACGATCGTCGCGCCGGCATAGACGGTGACGCGGTTTCCGACGACCGGGTAGCGCGCCTCGTCGGCATTGCGGCGCCCGAAGGTCACGTGCTGATAGACGGTGACGTCGGCGCCGATCACGGTGTCCGCGCCGATCACGATCCCGATCGGGTGCGGCAGCCGCAGGCCCGGGCCGATAGCGGCGCTGGGATCGATGTAGCAGCCATAGCCCTTCACGATCCGGCGCCACGCCCCGATCGCGACCAGCCGCCCCACGATGCCGCCGCGCCGATGCCCCCAGCGCATCGCGCGGTACAGCGTGACCACCGCGAAGCCGGGGTTGAGGAACCAGCCGACCAGCGCGCCCTTCGCGCCGCGCCGGTTGGCATTCGCCAGCAGGTCGTGCCGCCACGTCACCGCGCGGCGACCGCCGCGATCGCGTCATGATAGGCGGCGCGGTTCTCGGCGACGATGCGGTCCTCCGCGAACCAGCCGAGCGCGTCCGGATCGCGCAGGCCCCCGCTGCGCCACGCATCGGCATCGGCGAGCGCGGTGTCCATCGCGGCGGCCAGCGCCTCCACATCGGTGGGCGGATAGGTGATCGAATGCGCGGCCAGATCGGCGATCTCGGGAATGCCGCCGGCATCGGCGCAGATCGCCGACAGCCCGTAGGACAGTGCCTCGATCAGCGTGCGCGGCAACGGCTCGGGCCAGACCGAGGCGATCAGCACGGTGTCGATCGCGCGGTAGAAGTCGCCGGCCTGCGAGAAGCCGAGCCATTCGATGCGCGGATCGGGGTAGCGCGCCTTCAGCGCGGCGACGTAATCGGGAACGCCGACCCCGGCGATGCGCAGCCGCCAGTCGGCACGGGTGACGCGCGTCGTCGCCTCCAGCACGACGTCCACGCCCTTCTCCGCCTCGATCCGGCCGATGAAGCCGAAGACGAACGGCGCGCCGGGGGCGGGGGTGTCGCGCGGCTGTTCGTCGAGCGGCACGATGTTGAAGATGCGCCGCGCCGGCACGCCGGGGAAATAGCCCTCGGCATGGTGGCGACGGATCACATAGTCGCTGTTCGACACGAGTTGATCGACGCGCGCCGACTCCGTCTTGCCCGGCGCGGTGAGCACGCGGCATTCCAGACAGCGCGTGGCGCAGTTCGCGCCGTTCTTGAACAAGGCCGAGCGCGTGCACATCACGCCGTAGTCGCGCAGCGTCTGGACCAGCGGCAGGCGACGCTTCTTGATCTCGCGCCAGATCGCGGGGCTGAACCCGGTGACGACGTTGCAGTGGACGACGTCGGGTCGCACCTCGTCGAGCAGGCGCCCCAGCCGGCGCGCGGCGGCGCGGTTCCAGCGGTTGCGCGCATGCCAGTGCAGCCGCTTCAGCTTCGGCTGCGCGGGCGCGTCGGGATCATAGGGCCAATAGATATTGTCCATCGGCAGGCGCCGGATCGTGACGCCGTTCGTCACCTCGGTCACCGGCGCGGGGATGTCGTCGAGCGTCGCGACCGTCACCTCGTCCCCGGCGCGGACCAGCGCCTCGGCGAGCAGCGACACCGACTTCTCCGCGCCGCCGATCTTGTGCGGCGGGTAGAGGACGTTGACGATTAGCACCTTCATCGCGCGGCGACCTTCGCACAGGCGTCGGCCAGCGTGCGCGCCGAGCCGCGCCAGGTGTAGCGGGCGACGCGCTGCTTCCCCTTGGCCAGCCGGTCGCGGCGCAGCGCGCCATCGGCATCGTCGAGCAGCATCTGCATCAGGCGGGCGAGCGTCGCGTCGTCATGCGGCTCGAAATAATCGGCGGCGTCGCCGCACACCTCGCGCACCGCCGGTGCGGTGCTGGCGAGCACCGGGCAATCGTTGACGAACGCCTCCAGCGGGGGGATGCCGAACCCTTCGTAGATGCTGGGGAAGATCAGCGCGCGCGCGCCGCGCATCAGCCCGGCGACCTCGGCATCGTCGAGCCGCCCGGGCAGCAGCACGTCGGCGCCCGGCTCTGGCAGGCCCGCCGAGCCGAACACGCCGCGATCCATCCGCCCCACCGCCACCAGCTTCGCGCTGCCGGGCGCGAGGCGGGCGAGCGCGCGCAGCGCGACCGCCAGGTTCTTGTTGCGGGTGAGATTGCCCAGCGTCAGGAAATAGCCGCCCTCGCTCAGCCCCAGCCGCGCCACCACCCCGTCATCGGGCGCGATCGACAGATGCTCGGCGCCATTGGTGGCGACGACGATATCGCGCGCCGCGACCGGCAGCACCTCGGCCAGTTCGCGGCGCGAAAATTCGGAGACGGTCGCCACCACCGCGCGGCGCGCGAGCAAGCGGTCGAGCCAGCTATGCGCGAAGACATAGGCCTTGCTGAAATGTTCGGGATGGCGCTGCACCGCCGCGTCATGGATCACAACGACCTGGCGGCGCAGCGCGACCGGCCCGGTCATCGCGAGGCACAAGGCGGTGCCGCCGCGCGCGGCACGGGCATAATCGACCTGATCCCACCAATGCCCGGCGCGTGTGCCGACGACGCGCGTCTCGATATGCGCGAGCGGCAGCGTGCGCGCG
The DNA here is from genome assembly GCA_913777325.1 of uncultured Sphingomonas sp. Taxonomy (GTDB): domain Bacteria; phylum Pseudomonadota; class Alphaproteobacteria; order Sphingomonadales; family Sphingomonadaceae; genus Sphingomonas. Next base: position 12,260 of record CAJYSA010000070.1, read on the forward strand.
CCCGGCGGGGTGAGCAGCACGTAGCGGGCGGGCAGCGCGCCCTCGCCGGCCAGTGCGTCGAGCGCGGTCACGATTTCCTGCGCGTAGCGTTGCACCCCGCTGACCGGCTGGGTCAGGAAGCGCCCGTTGATGAAGACGGTGTCCATCAGCGCGTCGCCAGCAGGCTGCGGTACAGCCGCTCGGTCTCGTCGATCATGCGCATTCCGTTCACCTCGTTGCTGCGCCGCGCGGCGGCGGCGGCCATCGCGGCGCGCGCGCGCGCATCGGAGCCGATCAGGATCGCGGCGTCGACCAGCCGATCGACCACCGCATCGTCGTTGGCGATGATCATGCCGCAGCCGGTGTCGTCGATCACGTCGTGCGCCCCCGCCACCTCGGTGGTGACGATCGGCACGTGCGCGGCGAGGCTTTCGAGCAGGACGTAGGACAGCCCTTCGTAGCGGCTGGTCATCATCACCGCGTCGAACGCTGGGAGCAGTTCCTGCGCCTTCGACTGGCGATGCCAGATGAAGCGATCCGCGACGCCGGTGGCCGCGATGTCCCGCTCGACCGCGTCGGCATGTTCGCCGTCGCCCAGGATCACCGCGTGCAGATTCGGCACGCGCGCCATCGCGCGGCGCATCGCCTCGACGAAGCGTTCGGGCGCCTTCTGATACGACAGCCGCCCGACGAACCCGATCACGACCGCGTCGGCGGACAGGCCGAGCCGGGCGCGTGCAGCGGCGCGCGACACATCGGGGGTGTCGATCACGCCATTGTGGATCAGGTGGCAGCGCCCGTCGGCGATGTGCAGCCGGCGCGCGAACGCCAGTTCCTCGCGCGAGACCGCGATCAGCGCGTCGGTGCGCAGCCCCAGCGCGATCTCCGCGCCGTTGAAGATCAGCCGCGCGGGCAGCCCGGCACCGGGATCCAGCCCGCGAAAGGCGTGCGGGGTATAGACGCGCCGGGCGTTGCCGACCGCGGCGAGGCGGACCAGCGCCCCCGCCTTCGAACTATGGCCGTGGACGATATCGAACGGGCCGGCGCGCGCGATCGCGGCGCCGAGCGCGCGCGCCGAGGCGAGATCGTGGAGCCCGAGCGCGCGGTGCATCTCGATCGGCTCGGCGACGATCGGCAGCGCCGCGATCTCGGCCAGATGCCGCGCATCGGCGCGGACCGCCGAATAGATCAGATGGACGTAATGGCCGCGCTGGCTGAGCGCGCCGGCCAGATCCATGACGTGCCGGCTGGCGCCGCCGCCGCCCGCCTCGATCACCAGGCAGATGCGCATCGGCGTGCCCGTCATGCGCGGCGGCCATGCGTCGTCATCGACGCCTGTGGATCGCGCATCATCGGTCGCACCAGATCAAAACTCCCTGCCGTATCAAGAACACGGCCGCTCGTTCCGGCGGCGCCACGCACGCCGCGGCTTGTAGACGCCCGGTTCCGCGTTCGGCAAGCGCGGAACGACCGCGACCCGTCAGCGCGGGGTGTCGAGCGTGACGCGCGCGGTGCTGCCGGGGTCGATCCAGATGCCGTCGCCGCGCGCCAGATACGCGCTTTTCGCGGGCAATTGCGCCAGCGACGCGGCGGGCGCGGCGCGATCGGCGAGCATCCGCATGCTCCCCGGCTGCCGCGCGAAGCCGGTGCAGCTATTGCCGTCGAGCGTGACATCGGCGGCGTTCGACACCGCGATGCATCCCTGATCGACGCCCGCGATCTCGTTGTCGCGGATCAGCAACTGCGCGTTGAGCGGGGCGGGGGCGAGCGGCGCCGGGCCGCCGGGGCCGTTGCCGGCCAGTTCGCCGAAGACGGTGATCGCGGCCCAGACGCGACCGGGGCGATTGTCCTGCCCGGTGTCGCTGATGCGATTGTCCGCCACCACGACGTTGATCGCGCCCGCGCCCTCCTTCCACGCCGCGCTGGTGAGCAGGCGGATCGCATTGTAGCGCAGCCCGCTGAACTGATTGTCGCGGATCAGCCCGTCGGGCGCCTGGCCGAGCACGCCGTGGCAGATGCAGTCCGCAACGCGGTTGCCGACGATCGCATAGCGCTGCGCCAGCAGATCGAGGTTGCGCGCGTAGCGGACCGGGGCGGCGCCGGCGGCGAGCGGCGCGGCGAAGGTGGCGCGGATCCGCCCGCCCGCGTCGCGCGGGGTGCGCGCGACGACCTGCGCGGTGCCGACGAGTTGCAGCGCCGCGTCGAACAGCGCGAGCCGCGCGCCCGGATAGATGCGCGCGCCGTTGCCGCCGAACGTCGCCGAGCGCCCGCCGGGATCGAGCGCGGCGTCCGCGATCGGGCTGGAAATGTTGATCGCATCGTCGCCGGTACCGGTGAAGTCGCTGTTCTCGACCAGGATATCGCCGGTGGCGGCGGTGATGTGCAGGCCGTCATAGGCGACCGCGCTGTCGCCCGCGCCGCCGATCCGCGACCCCACCACCGCCAGCCCGCGTCCCATCAGGTCGGCGACGATCCCCGCGCCCGCCGAATCGCGGATCGTGACGTGATCGAGCGTGATGTCGTGCGACAGCGGCTTGTCCCCGGCGTCGGCGATGCGGATCGCGCCGCCCTTGTACCAGCTGAGCTTCACGCGCACCGGCTGGTCGGCGCCGAACCCGGGCAGCCCGCCCGGCAATTGCCCCGCCGGCCCGAGCGCGCCGCCCTGGCGACCGAGCAGCAGCCGCGCGCCGCCCGGGGGCGCGCCGGATACCTGGTAGATCGGCGCGCCCGGCGGCGGCGCGGCGCCGGCGAAGGCCAGCCGCCCACCCTCGACCCGCGCGGGCACCACCGGCGGGCGCGCATAGCCGATCGACACGCCGCGCAGCATCACGCGCGCGGCGTTGCTGATCAGGATGCCGTCGCCCCAATTGGCGAAGACGAGCTGCGCGCCGGGGCCGTCGATCAACACGTCGTGCAGCCCGTCGAGCGCCAGGGCGGGCGGGCCGCCCGCGATCGGCCAGGTGCCGGCGGCGAGCCGCAGCGTCCCGCCGCCGCCGGCGCGCAGCCGCGCGACCGCCGCGGCGATCGCCGGGCCGTTGTCGCCACCAGCGGGATCGAGCGCGATCACCGGGCGCCCCGCCACCTGCGGCGCGATCACCGCCAGCGTCACCGGGCGCCCGTCCGCGCCGGCCCAACTGCGGCGCAGGCCGTCACCGGCGGCGGGCGTCTGACGCGGGGTGGTGGCCAGCGCGGTCCAGTCCGCGGTGGCGCTTTGCGACGGGGCGGGCGAGCAGCACGTGGCGACCGCCAGCGAAAAGGAGGCCAGAAGGCGCGGGCGCGAGGCGGGTGAACGCAGGGCAGGCAAGCGGATCAACGGATCCTCCAGGGCAGGGGCGCCGACATAAACGCCGGCACGACGATCCGGCTGCCTCTTCGTAGCATGTTCCGGATGCGGATCGACAGACGGGAAGGCCGGCCTGGCGCATTTTCGCGGGCGCACCGCGACAGGGGAGAACGGCGGGCGGTTGCGCGACCGGCGCGCCGCACGCTATCAGCGCGGCACATCATCCTTTTATCATGCAAGGACCAGCACATGGCGCTCGTAGGCGGAGACCGATTGCCGTCCGCGCGGCGCGCGTCGACCACGCGTGCGCCGTTCACGCCGTATGCGACACGCGCGCGCGCCTTCGGCGGGATGTTCGCGATCCACTTCGTGCTGGCGGCGCTGGCCGCGTTCGGCGCCATCGCCGCCCCGTCGGCGGCCTGGGCCTATGTCGCGCTGGCGCTGTTCGGGTCGATGTGTTTCGGTTTGCTGCGCACCTCGCCGGCCACCTTCCTGTTATTCGTGCCGCTGCTCGCGCTGCGTATCACCGAGTTCATCTCGGGCGGGGCGATCGAGGCGGGCGCGTTCATGATCGAAAGCGGCGTGACCGGGCGACCGACCGGCGCCTTCACGCGCCTGCTGTTGATCTATCTGGTATTCTTCCTGACCGCGACCTTCGTGGTGGAAGCGGCGTGGCCCCGCCTGAAGGCGGTGTTCCGCGATGCGCCGTCGCGCTGGCAGCCGCAGGGGCGGCTGATTTGGCTGGCCTTGCTGATCGTGATGAGCCTGGCGACGCTGTATCTGGTGCGGCTGGGGATCAACAACGGCTTTCCGCTGATTTCGCGCATCGACCGGTTCGTGTTCCTGCAGAAGATCGATTCACCGATCTATTCGGCGTGGATGACGAACCGTACCGTGCTGGCGCCGTTCATCGGCGCGCTGTTCTGCATTCCGGGCTATCGCGGGCGTGCCGGGCTGATCCTGATCTGGCTGCTGGCGATGTCGGTGCTGTTCGGCGAGAAGTTCACGTCGCTGCTGATGATCCTGAGCATCTTCTCGATCCCGGTCGGGCTGGTCCATATCGCCAACGATCGCCCGATCCCGACCGGCGCGATCGGCGGGATCGCGCTGGCGATCGTGGTGGTGACGGTGCCGGCGGTGCTGATCGCCTATGGCGCGCTGACCAACTTCGACGCGGCGGCGCAGCGTTATGGCCAGCGCGTCGCCTTGCAGGGGCAATTGTGGTTCGTCGCCGACGACAAGTATCTGGCGCTCGCGCGGCTGGACGACCGCGCGGTCGGCGCCGATCTGTCGTCGTGGGTGAAGCCGGGCGAGCAGGACGCGACCAAGGCGGGGACGCGCTTCGGGCTGTATTACGTCATGCAGCGCTTCACCAATTCGCGGCTGCTGGGCTGGGCGATGGAGGGCGGCAACGGCTTCGTGTTCTCGCTCTATCCCTATCTGCTGATGACGATGGGGATCATCGGGCTGCTGTGCGTCTCCTCGATCCTGGCGGTGTTCCACGCCTTCGTCATGCGGATGCTGGCGCAGACGATCGCGGAGGGCAACTGGATCGCCTCGGTCCTGTTCGGGCGGATGATGAGCTCGCTGTACGGCGGCTACACGACCGGGTTCATGTGGAATTTCTTCGGGATCAAGAACCTGGTGACGCTGGCGGTCGGGCTGTTCCTGACGTGGGAAGGGCAGCGCCGAGACAGCCGCACCCGCCGCGTGATGCAGGCGCTCGCCCGCCGACGCTGACGCCCCGACCCCGACCCCGACCCCGCGCCGGCGCCATTGCGCGCCGGACGGAGCCGGTGGCGCGGCGAAGGCGTTGAGAACGTGGTTAACTTGTCACAAACCCTACCTATAAAGCTGTTTGTGGGGCGTGCCTGATATCGGGGGATATCCGGCATGGGTGGGAAGTAAATCAACATGTTAACGTCAGTCTACAACGCGTTCAGCGTTGCCGATTACCTTGAGGATCAGTCATGGACCGGGGGTCGGCTGGACGCGATCCAGTTGCATGGCGGCACCGCCGGCTGGAAGGACTGGCTGTCCTCGGTTCAGTGGCAGGCGGACATGTTCGCGGCGCAGGACGTGTCGATCATGTGGTCGATCCCGCTGATCCCGTACGGCGCGACGCTGGGCGAGGCGGGGCGTGGCAAGTATGACGCCAATTACCTGGCGATGGCCAAGCAACTGGCGGCGTCCTCGGCCGGTGACGACAAGATCTATGTCCGGCTGGGCTGGGAATTCAACGGCAACAACTGGAATTCGTCGTCGGCCGTCGGCGATCCGGCCGGCTATATCGCGGCGTTCCGCCAGTTCGTCGACATCGCGCGCACCGTGTCGGACAAGTTCGTGTTCGAATGGAACGTGGCGATGGACACCACGGACATGAACCCGGAAAAGGCCTATCCCGGCGACAAATACGTCGACGTGATCGGCGTCGATTTCTATTACAACACCGCCTGGCACGACAAGGACGCGGGGCGCGCGTTCGACTGGTTCGTCAAGCAGCCGTATGGCCTGCAGTGGCAGCAGGACTTCGCCGCCGCGCACGGCAAGGAAACCGCCGTCGGCGAATGGGGCATCAACACCGATTCGCCCGAGTTCGTGAAGCTGGCGATGCAGTGGATGGCCGACCACGACATGGTCTACCAGAATTACTGGGAGTCCAATTCGGCGTTCCGCGGCGAACTGAGCAAGGGCCAGTACAAGCAGGCCGCCGCCGAATATCTGACGATGCTGGACCGCGTGGCCACGCCGGACGCCAAGGCCACGATCACCTCCGCGGTCGATCGCGCGCTGGGCGCGAACGAGGTGGCGCTGACGCTGACCGGCGCGGCGATCCGCGGATCGGGCAATGCGCGCGACAATGTGATCACCGGCAACGCGCAGGACAACGACCTGTTCGGCGGCGCGGGCAACGACAAGCTGTATGGCGGCGCGGGGCATGACCGGCTGGACGGCGGCGCGGGCGCGGACACGCTGGTCGGCGGCACCGGCAACGACACCTATATCGTCGACAACAAGGGCGACAAGGTGATCGAGCGCGCGGGCGAGGGCATCGACACCGTCTATGCCAAGGTCGACTACACGCTGACCGACCATGTCGAGAACCTGTACCTGGTGACCGGCGCGACCAAGGGCACCGGCAACGCGCTGGACAATGCGATCTACGGCACCGGCGCCGGCGATGTGCTGAGCGGGCTGGACGGCGACGACGTGCTGCGCGGCTATGCCGGCGACGACGCGCTGTTCGGGGGCAACGGGCGCGACACGCTGTACGGGCACGAGGGCAACGATTACCTGGACGGCGGCGCGGGCGCCGACGTGATGGAGGGCGGCACCGGCAACGACACCTATGTCGTCGACGACGCCGGCGACGTGGTGCGCGAGTATTTCGACAGCGGCGTCGACAGCGTCTATGCCTCGATCGACTATACGCTGACCGCCAATGTCGAGCATCTGTACCTGACCGGCGACGCGCGGGTGGGCACGGGCAACAACCTGAACAACGGGCTGAACGGCACCGCCGGCGACGACACGTTGTACGGGCTGGGCGGTGACGATTACCTGCGCGGCGGCGCGGGCAACGACCAGCTGTATGGCGGGACCGGCAACGACTGGCTGTATGGCGGCGCGGGCGACGACCGGCTGGACGGCGGATCGGGCACGGACACGATGCAGGGTGACGGCGGCGACGACACCTATATCGTCGACAATGCCGGCGACCGCGTGATCGAGTTCGCGGGCGGCGGGTATGACACCGTCCATACATCCGTGAACTACACGCTGAGCGACCATGTCGAGGCGCTGTACCTGACCGGCGGCGCGCGGATCGGCACCGGCAACGCGCAGGACAATGCGCTGTACGGCACCGGCGGTGACGACACGCTGAGCGGGATGGCCGGCGACGACGTGCTGCGCGGCTATGCCGGCGACGACAAATTGTACGGCGGCGCGGGCAACGACACGCTGTATGGCAACGAAGGCAATGATTACCTGGACGGCGGCACCGGCGCCGACGTGATGGACGGCGGGATCGGCAACGATACCTATGTCGTCGACCATATCGGCGACCGCGTGATCGAATATTATGCCAACGGGCTGGGCGGGGTCGATACCGTGCTGTCGTCGATCGACTATACGCTGGGCAACAATGTCGAGAACCTGACGCTGACCGGCGCGGCGATCGCGGCGACCGGCAACGCGCTGGACAATGTGATCCGTGGCAATGCGCTGAACAACGTCATCACCGGCGGCGCGGGCAATGACACGCTGTATGGCGGCGGCGGCGCGGATCGCTTCGTCTTCGCCGAGGGATCGGGCAAGGACGTGATCGCCGACTTCGGGCGCGGCGACCGCATCGACCTGACCGATTATCACTTCGGCACCGCGCCGACCGTCACCAACGTGCATGGCGGCGCGCTGATCGACCTGGGCGGCGGCGACTCGATCCTGGTAGCGGGCGTGACCGCCGATCACCTGGCGTTCACCGGCGGCAGCTTCGGCTTCATCTGACGACGATGCGCGGGGCGGCAACAACCGCCGTCCCGCACGTCGGTTCCTGTCGCATCGAAAGATGGTAAAAAACCGTCCCGAAGTCGGGCGGGCTTAACAATATCAGGCGGTTGCCGGCACCTTTCCGCATCTCCATCATTTCACCCGGACCACAGGGGAAGATGTAGATGCGTAAGGGTTGGATGGTCGGCGCGGCGGCGCTGGCGATGACGGTGCCGGCAGCGGCGATCGCGGCACCCGCGACCGTGACGGTGACGGGCACGGTGCTGAACGGGCTGGACGCCGGCGGGCAGTTCGCCGGGATCGGCGCGAACCTGGCCGGGCTGCCGTTCAGCGCGGTGTTCACGGTGGAGGCGCAGCCGGGCAATACCGTGATCCAGACGGGGACGCTCGGCTATCTGTTCGGGCGCGGCGCGGCCTCGCCGGTCAGCGCGGCCCTGACGATCGGATCGCGCACCTATGACTTCGCCGGCAGCTTCTCCGGCTCGGCCCGCGTGATGGATGCCGCCGGGAACGGTGGCACCGACCTGTTGCACTACATGGTCGACGACACGAACGTCGCGCTGCTGCCGCCCGACAACACCCTGCTCTATGTCGGGTTCGACACGCTGCGCAACGTGCTGAACAGCGCGAACTACAGCGCGTTCGACCAGATCGACCTGACCGCGCAGGACGGCGCGACCGGGCAAGTGCGGATCGCGAACCGCGACGCCGCGACCGGCACCTATGGCGCGTCGACCTATGCCAATCTGTCGCTCAGCACGATCCGCGCGTCGGTGATGTCGCCGGTGCCGGAGCCCGCCACCTGGGCGATGATGATCGCGGGCTTCGCGATGACGGGTGCGGCGCTGCGGCGTCGTCGGGCAACGCGGGTCGCGGTCCGCTTCGCCTGAGGCTATACCGCCGGGATGCGACTGTTCGTCTTCGGCCTGGGATATGCGGCGCGCGCCATCGCGGAGGCGGCGGGCGCGCCATTGCTCGCCACCACAAGGGACGGGCGTGACGGCACGATCCGCTTCGGCGACGAAGGCGCTGTGCGCGCGGGGATCGCCGCCAGCACGCACGTCCTGTCCTCCGTCCCGCCCGACGACGACGGCGACCCGGTGCTGCGCCATTACGGCGATGCGCTGACCGGGCGCTGGCTGGGGTATCTTTCCTCGACCGGGGTGTATGGCGACGCCGGCGGCGGCTGGGTCGACGAGCACGCCCCCGCCGATCGCGGACGCCGACCGCAACGCAACGCCGCCGACGCAGGGTGGCGCGCGGCGGGGGCCAGCGTGTTCCGGCTTCCCGGTATCTATGGCCCGGGCCGCTCGCCGCTCGACCGGGTGGCGGCGGGCGAGGCGCATCGCACCGGCGTAGCCGGGCAGGTGTTCAGCCGCGTGCACGTCGCCGATCTGGCGCAGGGTGTGGTGGCGGCGTTCGACGCGCCGTGCGACGTCTATAATCTGGCGGACGACCTGCCCGCGTCGCAGGATGCGGTGGTCGAAGAAGCCGCGCGGCTGCTGGGCCTGCCGCCGCCGCCGGTCGTCCCGGTCGAGGAACTGTCACCCGCCGCGCGCGGCTTCCATGCCGAGAACCGCCGCGTGGCGAACGGAAAGGCGAAGCGCGTGCTGGGGTGGCGGCTGCGCTATCCCGATTATCGCGCCGGCCTGCGCGCCCTGAGCGCCACCACCAACCCGATCGCGGCGAGCGCGGCGCCCGCGCCGGCCAGCGGGGTCCAGCGGTAACCCTCGAACACCGTCGACAGCAGCATCGCGATGACGGGGACGATGACGCCGTTATAGGCCGCCTTCGCCGGTCCGATCGTGCGGATGATCCGGAAGTAGAGCGTGAAGGCGAGCGCCGAGGCGACGATCCCGAGATAGAGCACGCCCGCGATATAGGCGGGGCGCGGGTCGAACACCGGCGGCCCGGTGGTGATCCACGCCCAGCCGGCATCGAGCGCGGCGCCGATCAACATCGCGGTGGCGAGCGTGGGGATCATCGGGTAGCGCGCGGCGGCCTTCGTCCCCTGCATCACGTTCGCGGTGGAGGCGGACAGGATCGCGCACAGCGTGAAGGCGATGCCGACCAGCGATTCGGCGGGACCGCCGGGGTCGCCGCGCGCCTCCTTGATGAAGAGCAGCGCGACCCCGCTCATCGCGATCGCGGATCCGACCAGCAATTGCCGCCCCAGCCGCTGCCCCAGGAAGACGCGCGCGAACAGCGCGTTGGGCACCAGCAGCAGCGCGAAGATCACCGCGACCAGCCCGGAGGTGATATGCTCCTCCGCGCGGTAGACGAAGTTGAAGTTCAGCACGAACTGCGCGACGCCCAGGATCGTGGCGAAGCCCCAGAAGCGCGGATCGCGGAACAGCCGTGCGGTGCCGGGCGCGCGCTGCCACGCGGCGATCCCCGCCAGCGTGACCCCCGCGACCAGGAAGCGGTAACTGACCGACCAGCTCGCCGGCACCGCGACCGCACCGCCGTGAAGCTGGTCGCGGATCACGATCCAGGTCGAGCCCCAGATCAGCACGACCAGCGCGAACGGCACCAGCACCGCGGCGCGCGTGCTGTTGGGGGGATCGGCGGGGCTCATCCGAGCGCCGCGATCGCGTCGGCCAGCGGGCGGATATCCTCGGCGCGCTGGTTCCAGCTGACCACCAGCCGCGCCTCGCCCGCGCCCCAGTCGTAGAAGTCGAACCCGGCGGCGCGCAAGCGCGCGGCCTCCGCTGCGGTGACGCGCAGGAACACCTCGTTTGCCTCCACCGGGTGGAGCAGCCGCGCGCCCGCCGCCTGCGCCAGCAGTGCCGCGCCGGCATTGGCACCGCGCGCGCAATCGAGCCACACGTCGTCGTCGAGCATCGCCAGCAGTTGCGCGGCGAGATAACGCCCCTTCGACAACAGATGCCCGGCGCGCTTGCGGCGGTAGAGCGTGGCATCGGCCAGGTCATGGTCGAAGAACACCAGCGCCTCCGCATTCATGCCGCCATTCTTGACGAAGCCGAAGCTGAGCGCATCGGCGCCCCCGCGCCACGTCAGGTCGGCGGGCGACGCGCCGGTCGACACGACCGCATTGGCGAAGCGCGCGCCGTCGATATGGAAGCCCAGCTTGCGCTCCTTGGCCAGCGCGCCCAGCGCCGCGACCTCGGCAGGCGTGTAGACACGGCCATATTCTGTGGCGTTGGTGATCGACAGCGCGTGCGGGCGTTGCTGGTGGACGTCGTAGCGCTGGCGATCGAGCACCGCGGCGGCGGTGGCGGGGGTCAGCTTCGCGCCGTCGCCCTCGGCGAGCAGCAGCTTGGCGCCGTGCGTGTAGAATTCGGGCGCGCCGCATTCGTCGTTCTGGATATGCGCCTCGCGGTGGCAGACGACCGCGCCATGCGGCGGGCACAGCGCCGCGAGCGCGAGGCAATTGGCCGCGGTGCCGCTGGGCACCCACAGCACGCGCACCGCTGTCTCGAAGAGTGCGGAGAAGCGTTCGTCGAGCGCCTTCGACCAGCGATCGCCGTCATAGGCGGTGTCTAGCGTGTCCGCCGCGGCGATCGCGCGTAGGACGGCGGGATGGACGGGGGCGGCGTTGTCGGAAAAGAAGCGCATGGCCCGTGCCTTCGGGCAGGCGCGGGGGCGGGTCAATAAGCGTGCGTGTCCGGTGGCAGTGGCGCGGTGGGGGGCGTTGCCTGTCATGGCGGGGGTGAACGGCAATCTGGTGGCGGATCAGGACGCTCTGGATTGCTTCGCTACGCTCGCAATGACGGTCGGGGTAAGCGATCGTGGGCGGCGGGCAGCAAAAACCCCACCGATCCGGGTGGATGGTGGGGTTTTAGATGGTGGGCGTAGCAAGGTTTGAACTTGCGACCCCTGCGATGTCAACACAGTGCTCTACCACTGAGCTATACGCCCTCCGTAGAGTGGCGCCTCTAACGGCTGTGCCGCGGGCGCGCAAGCGGCTTTTTACGCTTTTCGCCGCAACCGCTTCAGATCAGCTCGTTGGCGGTGCCGGTGTCGAACAGGCGATCGACCTCCAGCACCAGGTCGCGCAGGTGGAACGGCTTCGACAGGACGCGCGCCTGCGGCATCGCGTTGCCCGCCTTCAGCGTGACCGCCGCGAAACCGGTGATGAACATCACGCGCATCCCCGGCGCGATTTCCTGCGCCTTCTGCGCCAGCTCGATCCCGTCCATTTCCGGCATCACGATATCGGTGAGCAGCAGATCGAATCGCTCCGATTCGAGCAGCGGCAGCGCGGCGGTGCCGCGATCGACCGAGGTGACGTGATAGCCCGACCGCTCCAACGCGCGCCCGAGATATTCGCGCATCACCGCATCGTCTTCGGCCAGCAGAATCCGTATCATCGCAACCACAACTCCCGTTCGCGGCGATATATGCCCGAGCGGCGTTGATTTTTCCACCAGCGGACATGGTGAACGCGCCGCCTACGACGACACGTTGCGGTGGCGCGCCAGCTTCCATAGGGTGGGGGGGAATGACCAGTTCCTTCCGCATGTTCGGCGATCCGGCGCCGGCCAGTCCGGTGGTGTTGTCGGTGCCGCATGCGGGGCGCGACTATCCGCCGGTGCTGCGCCTGGCGCTGCGCGCGCCGCTCGCCAGCCTGGCGGCGCTGGAGGACCGGCACGTCGATGCGATCGCGCTGGCGGCGCGCGGCGACGAGACGCTGTTGTTGCAGGATCGGCCGCGGGCATGGATCGACCTGAACCGCGCCGAGCATGAGCGCGACCCGTTGCTGGACGAGGGCGCGTGCCGGCTGAGCACGCTGTCGGCCAAGGTGCGCGCGGGGATCGGGCTGGTGCCGCGGCGTACCGCGGCGGCGGGCGAGCTGTGGCGCTGCCGGCTGAGCGCGGCGGAGGTGGAGGCGCGGATCGCCGCCGACCATCGCCCGTATCACGACGCGCTGGCGGATGTGCTGGCGGCGGCGCGCGCGCGCTTCGGCTGCGCGGTGTTGCTGGACGTGCACTCGATGCCGCCGATCGCGGGCGGGCGGGCGCGGGTGGTGATCGGCGACCGCTTCGGCCGGGCGGCGGCGGGGCGGTTCGTGGCGCGCGTCGAGGAGGCGCTGGGGCGCGAAGGGCTGCACCATTCGCTGAACACACCCTATGCCGGCGGATATATCCTGGAGCGGCACGCCGCGCCGCAGAACGGCATTCACGCGATCCAGCTCGAGATCGACCGCGCGCTGTATCTGGACCGGCGGCTGGACCAGCCGGGTGCCGGCGCGGCGGCGACCGCACGGATGCTGCGCGCCGTGATCGACGCGCTGGCCGCGCAGGCGCTGGCGGAGGGGGCGACCGCGCCGCCGCTGCCCCCGACGCTGGCCGACGCGGCGGAATAAAAAAACCACCGGGTGCGAGCACCCGGTGGCCAAGGTTCAGGGAGGAGACACGCCGAAGCGTGTCATACGGGCCCGCGAAAGGGGGGACACGAGCGCCGTACCTGCATAACTTAGGGAGTGCGGTTTTGGTTGCAAGCCCCCCGCTGCGAAAGGTTCGCCAGATGCGGTAAAATGCCGCGAGGGCGCGCGCCGTTCAGCGCGCGGCGCGCGGCAACATCCGCAACAGCACCGAATCGCGCAGGATCAGATGGTGGCGCAGCGCCGCCGCGACATGGATCAGCACCAGCGCCAGCATCACCCAGCCCAGAATCTCGTGCACCTCATGCCCCGCGCTCGCGCCGCTGGCGTCGACCGGCAGATAGGGCAGATCGGTGATCCCGAACCACGACAGCGGACGCCGCCCCTGTGGCCCCGACACCATCGCCCAGCCCGACAGCGGCATGGCCAGCATCAGCGCATAGAGCGTCCAGTGCGTGGCATGCGCGACCCCGCGTTCCCATGCGGGCACGAAACCGGGCAGCGGCGGCGGGCGATGCGCGAGCCGCCAGGCGACCCGCGCGAGCGTGAGCGCCAGGACGGTGATCCCGATCGCCTTGTGCCCCGGCATCCACGCGCGCAGCGCGGGCACCGCATCATGGCCGATGCCGACGATCAGGTTGACGATCACCAGCACGGCGATCGTCCAGTGGAAGGCGATGGCCACCGCGGAATACCGCTGCGTCACCGGAAGGCGGGTGGCCATCGCGTGTTCCTTCGTCAGGCGTTGAGTTGCGGTTGCGGCATCTTGCCCAGCTTCACCTGGCGCGCGAAGATGTCACGCATCAGCGCCAGCGAGAACAGGTGCGCGTAGAGCAGCGGCAGCATGCCCGACTGCGAGATCTTGCGCAGTTGGTCGCCGCGCAGATCCGACAGCTTCTTCTCGTCGATCATCTGGAAGCCGCGATAGACGAACGGCTGCTCGATCCCGTCCTGCTGGATGGTGACCTCACCCTCCATGAGCAGGTCCAGTTCCTTGATCTCCTTCATGAACTGACCGGTGCGCGCGGCGGCCTGTTCGAAGTTCTCGTTGAACTTCAGGATGTTCTGCGTCAGCTCCGAGGGCTGGCCATCGGTGAACAGCGCATCGCCGTCCTCGAACGCGCCGATCGTCGGCGAGCTGGGGTCGAAGCACAGCGACAGTTCGTCCGCATCGGGGCGCAGCCGCGCCAGCATGTACGGATAGCGGCGGATATAGGCCGGGACGTAGATCGTCTCGTCGACCAGCCGGCCCTCTTCGGAGATGAAGACGTTCACGCCCTCATTCAGGCCCATCAGCGCGATCGGGATCGCGTCGTCGCCCGAGGAGAAGACGATCGGCATGTGCCGCTGGATCAGCGGGAATTCCTCGACCGTGACCGGGATCGCATGCTGATTGACCAGGAACGGCGCGGTATCGGACGGCTTCACCTTGAAATTGGCGTGAACCTCGCTCGAAAGCGGTTCGAGGCCGTTGTAAAAAAGCGGAAGTTGCGGCGCGCTGGCCATGGGTATCTCCAGAACGGACGGTATTTGATCTGCATTGCGCAAAGGGGACGTCACGTCCTGCCGTCCCCCCGGACAGCGCAGGTGCTATTGCGTGGGCGCGTCCGGCGCAAGCGTGACGAGCTTTCCCGGGTTGAACAGCTCGCCCGGATCGAACGCGCGCTTGATCGCGCGCAACGCCGCCAGCCGGGAGGGCGGACCGAGCCGTTCGAGCTCGTGGCGCTTCATCTGCCCGATGCCATGCTCCGCCGAGATCGACCCGCCGGCCGCGACCACCAGATCGTGGACGAAGGCGGAGACGACCGGCACCTGTTCGCCATACCAGAACGCGGGATCGGTGCCGGGGGCGGCGCGGACGTGGAAATGGACGTTGCCGTCGCCGAGATGCCCGAAGCCCGACGCGCGCGTGCCGGGGAAGCGCGCGTCGCACGCCGCCGCCGCCTCCACCATGAAGCGCGGCATCGCAGCGACCGGCACCGAAATGTCGTGCTGCGCGGCGGGGCCGGTGGCGCGTTCGGCGTCGGAGATCGATTCGCGGATCCGCCAGAACGCCTCGGCCTGCGCCTCGCTGGCGGCGAGCGTGGCGTCGGCGATGACGCCGTCCGCGAGCGCGGCGGCGAGGACATGCTCGACCAGCGCGGCGGGATCGTCGTCGGGCGTGTCGGCGGTCACCTCGAGCAGGACGTGCCACGGATGCGCGCCGTCGA
This sequence comes from uncultured Sphingomonas sp., assembly GCA_913777325.1. Lineage (GTDB taxonomy): Bacteria > Pseudomonadota > Alphaproteobacteria > Sphingomonadales > Sphingomonadaceae > Sphingomonas. The sequence continues at coordinate 27,591 of CAJYSA010000070.1, forward strand.
GCGGCGCGCGCGTGCCGGGAATGTGGGCGAGCACGGCGGCGAGCGATTCGGCGGGGAGCAGTTCGAAGCTCTCCAGCGCCGGGGTCGCACGCTGGAAGCGGCGCAGCAGCGTCATCGCCGCGTCGGGCGAGGCGAGGCCGACCCAGGCGACGGTGCGCGCCGCGACCGCCGGCACCAGCCGCAGCGTCGCGGCGGTGACGATGCCGAGCGTCCCCTCGGCGCCGATCAGCAACTGGTCGAGGTCGTAGCCGCGATTGTCCTTCTTCAAGGCGGCGAGGCCGTCGTGACGCGATCCGTCGGGCAGCACCGCCTCGACGCCCGCGACCAGCGCGCGCATCGTGCCGAAGCGCAGCACCTGCGTGCCGCCGGCATTGGTCGACACCAATCCGCCGATCGTCGCGACGCCCTTGGCGCCCAGCGACAGCGGGAAGCGGCGCCCGGCGGCGAGCGCGGCGGCGTGGAGATCGGAGAGGATCACGCCCGCCTCCGCGATCGCCAGCCCTGCCGCCGCATCGAGCGCGCGCAGCCGGTTCATGCGGCGCAGCGACAGGATCGCGGCGCGGCCGTCGGCGGGTGGGGTGGCGCCGCCGACCATCGAGCTGTTGCCGCCCTGCGGCACCAGCGGCACGCCTTCGTCGCGCGCGGCGGCGACGATCGCCTGCACCTCGGCGACCGACGCGGGCGCAAGGAGCAGCGCGGCGTTGCCGTGGAAGCGCCGCCGCCAGTCGGTGAGCAGCGGCGCGATCACGTTCGGATCGGTGACGATCGCGGCGGGCGGCAGGTGTGGCGCCAGCCGATCGAGCAGGCGGCGTTGCGCGGTGGACATAAGGGCGGGGGAGGGGGCGATCATGCGGATTTCTCTTGGCTGGTGCGCGATGTGCGTCCAATTCATCACGTGTTCAACCGCCGATGGTCAGTGCTGCTGCCCTGAAGATGACCCTGCGCCCCTTGCCTGTCCTGCTGCTCGCGTCGGCGGCACCGTTCGTGCTGTCGGCGTCCCCGCCGCAGCTCGACGGCGTGCAGTTCGCGCAGCTGACGATCCACGAACGGCTGATCATCCGCGTGCCGCGCATGTCCCCGGCCCCGATGCGGGGCCGCGCGGCGCCGCAGCCGGAGGTCCGGTGGGATGAGAAGAAGGGACCGGCGTGTATCCCGATGAACGCGCTGACCGGCGCGGCGGTGGATCGCGAGGGCGAGGTGGACCTGGTCGTCGGGGGCGCGCGGCGCATCCGTGCCAAGCTGGACGACGATTGCCCGACGCTGGATTTCTATCGCGGTTTCTATCTGAAGCCGACTGCGGACGGGCAATTGTGCGCGCGCCGCGACGGCATCCGCTCCCGATCGGGCGCCTATTGCGCGGTCACCCGGTTCCGCGCGCTGGTGCCGCGCAAGGTCAGGAAATAGCGCCGGAGCGCGCGCGCCGGGCGCAAATTCCTTGACTTTGCCCCGAGGATCGGGAAGCGCGGGGCATGATGGGAACCGCCACGCCGCGCCGCCCGACAGCCCGGACATCCGCATGAGCTTCGCCGACCTCGGCCTTTCCGACGAACTTCTCCGCGCCGTCGGCGACACCGGCTATACCGAGCCGACGCCGATCCAGGCGAGCGCGATCCCGCCGGTGTTGATGATGCGCGACATCATCGGCATCGCGCAGACCGGGACCGGCAAGACCGCCAGCTTCGTGCTGCCGATGATCGACATCCTGGCGCACGGGCGCAGCCGCGCGCGGATGCCGCGCAGCCTGATCCTGGAGCCGACCCGCGAATTGGCCGCGCAGGTCGCCGAGAATTTCGAAACCTACGGCAAGTACCACAAGCTGAGCATGGCGCTGCTGATCGGCGGCGTGCAGATGGGCGACCAGGTGAAGGCGCTGGAAAAAGGCGTCGACGTGCTGATCGCGACGCCGGGCCGCCTGATGGACCTGTTCGGGCGCGGCAAGATCCTGCTGACCGGCTGTTCGATGCTGGTGATCGACGAGGCGGACCGGATGCTCGACATGGGGTTCATCCCCGATATCGAGGAAATCTGCACCAAGCTGCCCGCGCAGCGCCAGACGTTGTTGTTCAGCGCGACGATGCCCGCGCCGATCAAGAAGCTGGCCGATCGCTTCCTGAACAATCCCAAGACGATCGAGGTCGCGCGGCCCGCATCGACCAACATCAACATCACCCAGTGGGTGGTGCCGGTGAAGGGGCCGGCGTTCGAGAAGCGCAAGGCGCTGCGCGCGCTGCTGGCGCAGGAGGAGGTGCGCACCGCGATCATCTTCTGCAACCGCAAGACGACCGTGCGCGAGCTGAACAAGAGCCTGAAGGAGCATGGCTTCTCTAGTGGCGAGATCCACGGCGACATGGATCAGCCGGCGCGGCTGGCCGAGCTGGAGCGGTTCAAGAAGGGCGACGTCAACATCCTGGTCGCCAGCGACGTCGCGGCGCGCGGGCTGGACGTGAAGGGCGTGAGCCACGTCTTCAACTATGACGCGCCGTGGCACCCGGACGATTACGTCCACCGCATCGGGCGCACCGGGCGCGGCGGGGCGACCGGCGTCGCCTATACGTTCGTCGGGCCCGACGACGTCGAGAATATCGAGAATATCGAGAAGCTGACCGGCCAGGCGATCGCGCGGATCGAGGCGCTGCCCGCGTCCGCGCCCGCGCCTGCCGCGCAGGACGAGGCGCCGCGCCGTGCGCGTGGGCGTCGCCGCGACCGCGTGGCGGAGGAGGCCCCTGCACCGGCGCCGATCATGGACGCGCCGGTCCGCGAGGATGCGCCGCCGCGCCGCGAGCGTACCCCCCGCCGCGACCGCGACGAGCGCCCGCGCGGGGGCGCCGCACGCGAGCGCCCGCCGGCGACGACCGATGCGGTCGAGGATGGCGGCTGGAACGGGCCGGTGCCGGACTTCCTGCACGTCGGGCTGCGCTACTGACGGCACGCCAGCGCACCGTAGCGCACGCGGGTTGACCGCGCGCGGCGGTTCGTGGCAGGGCAATCCACAGCGCGGGTATAGCACAATGGTAGTGCAGCAGCCTTCCAAGCTGAATACACGGGTTCGATTCCCGTTACCCGCTCCACTCTCCACAGGTCCCTTGATTCATGGCGGGCGTACGATCGTTGCGCCAATGGGCCGCAGGTACTATGTGTATTTCGTGCATTCGGACATGGGAGGGTCGGCAGGGTGAACCGTACCAACGCTCATGATCCACGGGCCATCGCCAACCGTTTGCTGGAGCTCCGTGGCGAGGGGCAGACGCCGCTGACGGTCATGCAGCTTATCAAGCTGGTGTATATCGCCGACGGATGGGCGATGACGCTGATCGGGCGGCCGCTGGCCAAGGCCGATCCACAAGCCTGGCAATATGGGCCGGTTTACCCGGAGTTGTATCGGGCGTTCAAGCGCTTTGGACCGAACCCCGTCACCGCTCCCGCGACCATCGCGGGTAGTGACGTGGCGTATCGCGAATCCTTCGATGCCGAAGAGGAAGGCGTATTACGCGCCGTGCTCGATACATATGGCAAATTGTCGGCATTCAAGCTTTCCGACCTGACCCATCAGCCGGGTACGCCGTGGAGCAAGGCCTACGACAACGGCGTGTATTCGCCGATTCCGCTTGGCGACATTAAGGCTCACTTCGACGACCTGAAGGCATCGCGCCAGCGTGTCCCAGCCTGACGAAGCGGTCGACTTCTCCGATATCGTCGGCAGCGGCCTTGTCGAGGAAGCGCCGCCCGGCGCGGGCATCGCGCAGCTTGAGGAGCGTCTGGCTCGCATGGAACTCGCGTACGAACAGGTGGCGCTCGCATCGAGGTATCAGACCGAATTGGCCCTGTATGTCGAGGATCTGCGACGCGAAGCGGCAGATACGTTAGCCGTGCGGCGCAAGGTCGGCGCTACGGTGCTAGTCAGCGCTGTGGTCCTGTTCGCTTTCCCGATTGCGATCATGATGGCCCAACCGCCGTGGTTCATGCATCTGACGGTCTATCTTCAATCTGGCGTGATCATTGCGATGTTTGCCGCTGGCGTTCTCCTACTGCAGGGACTCGCCAAATCTGTCTTCCGTTCGGCGCACGAACGGCAGGGCGACGAGTTTATCCCGCCGCAGATCAAGGCGATCCACGAGCTGACGAACATCATCAAGCCATCGTGACGATCATCGCTTGACAGCGCGACGCTGTTTGAGTACAAATAGAGAACATCGAGATGGTGTGAACGGGCCGGGCGGCTCGGGGCGTTCGGCCCCGGTCGCGCCGGCCCGTTTGCGTTGGGGCGCGGGCGATCGCGGGCGGGAGGGTGCGGATGGACGAGGCGGCGGGAAACCACGGGGCGGCGGCGGTGGCGGCGACGACCGACAGCGAGACACGGTCGTCGCAGCGGTGGACGCGCGACGATCGCAACACGTTCTTCGATCATTTCGCGATCAGCGGCGATGTGGCGCGCGCGGCGGCGGCGGCGGGGAAGACCGCCCGGTCGGCCTATGCGCTGCGGCGGCGGAGCACGACGTTCGGGGCGCAGTGGCGCGCGGCGCTGGACGACGCCTATGAGCGGATGGAGGCCGCGTTGGTGCGGCAGGTGCTGGGCGACACCGACACCAAGCTGGACGTGACCGCCGCGCTGCTGCTGCTGGAGCGGCGGCCGCCCGCCGCGGTCGACGTGGCGACGACGCCGCGCAAAGTCGCCGACCGCAACAGCCCGCGCGGCAAGGCGGAACGCGAATTGCTGAAGCGGGTGCAGGCGATGGCGAAGCGGTCGCGCCCGCGCGTCGCGGAGAAGGTGCCCGGCGCGTGAGCGGCGTCGGCGAACAGGCGCTGCGGGAACTGGGGGCGCTGGACGAACGCCAGCGCGCGCGGGTGCTGGCGGCGATGGAAGACGGCGCGGCGGAGGCGCTGAACGCGGCGTGGGAATTGTGGGCGCACCCCGGGCAATTGCCGCCGCCGGGCGACTGGCGGGTGTGGTTGCTGCAGGCGGGGCGCGGGTTCGGGAAGACGCGCGCCGGCGCCGAATGGGTGCGCGCGATGGCGCGTGCGGTGCCCGGCGCGCGGATCGCGCTGGTCGGCGCGACGATCGAGGATGCGCGCAAGGTGATGGTGGAGGGGCCGAGCGGCGTCGTCGCGGTGGCGCGCGACGGCGATGCGGTGTGGCGACCGACCAGTGGCGAGGTGCGCTTCGGCAATGGCGCGGTGGCGACCGTCTATTCGGCGGCGGCACCGGAGAAGTTGCGCGGGCCCGAACATCATTTCGCCTGGGCGGACGAACTGGCGAAATGGAGCCATGCGTCGACATGGGACAATCTGACGATGGGATTGCGGCTGGGCGCGCTGCCGCGCGTGCTGGTGACCACGACGCCGCGCGCCACCGCGCTGATGCGGCAGGTGCGTGCGGCACCGGGCACGGTGGTGACGCGTGGGCGCACGCGCGACAATGCGCATTTGCCCGACGCGTTCGTGGCGGCGATGCAGGCGAGCTATGGCGGCACCCGGCTGGGCCGGCAGGAGCTGGACGGCGAACTGATCGAGGAGGTTGCGGGTGCGCTGTGGCCACGCGCGCTGATCGAGCGGCAGCGGACGGCGGCGGTGCCGGAGCTGATGCGCGTGGTCGTGGGGGTCGATCCACCCGCCGGGATCGGCGGCGATGCGTGCGGGATCGTCGCGGCGGGCGTGGGGCGCGACGGCCATGGTTATGTGATCGAGGATGCCAGCGTGACCGGGGCGAGCCCCGAGCGCTGGGCCGACGCGGTGGTGGCATGCGCGACGCGCGTGGCGGCCGATCGCGTGATCGCGGAGGCCAATCAGGGCGGGGCGATGGTGGAACAGGTGCTGCGCGCCGCGCAGGCGTCGCTGCCGATCCGGCTTGTCCATGCGACGCGCGGCAAGGCGGCACGAGCCGAGCCGGTCGCGGCGCTCTATGAGCGCGGACGGGTGTGGCATGCGCGCGCGTTCCCGGCGCTGGAGGACGAACTGGCCGGGTTGATCGCGGGCGGCGGATACGAGGGGCCGGGACGGTCGCCGGATCGCGCCGACGCGTGCGTGTGGGCGCTGACCGCGCTGATGCTCGACAAGCAGGGCGAGGCGCGGGTGCGGTCGATGTGAGGTTGCGGGGGACGGCGCGTGCCCCTTCGTCATTGCGAGCGTGGCGAAGCAATCCAGGGCGTCATATGCGCGCGGCTCTGGATTGCTTCGCTACGCTCGCAATGACGGGTGAGTGGAGGTGCATGGAGCGCGCCATCAGGTGCTTCGAGACGGCCTCTCGACTTCGCTCGACGCCTCGTCGGCACGAACGGTTTTATGGGGCGGCGGTTTCACCGACCCGCCGGCAAATTTTCGGAGAATCGACATGGCATGGTTCGGATGGAAGTCCGGGCGCGCGGTCGCGCGTCCGGCGTTGGGGCGTGCGGGCGGGGTGGCGCGCGCGATCGGGGAGTGGCCGCAGGGGTATGAGGCGCAGGTGCGCGCGGGCTTTTGCGGGAATGCGATCGCACAGCGCGCGGTGAAGCTGGTGGCCGAAGGTGTCGACGGTGCGCCGCTGGATGCGGGCGACAAACGGCTGCGCAATTTGGTGTCAGGGCGCGGGTTGCTGGAGGCGGTGAGCGCGCAACTGCTGCTGCACGGCAATGCCTTCGTCCAGGTGCTGCGCGACGGCGAGGGGCAGGTGGGCGAGCTGTTCGCGCTGCGGCCCGAGCGCGTCAGCGTCGAGCTGGGCGCGGACGGGTGGCCGGGGGCGTATCTGTACCGCGTCGGCGTGCGCACGACGCGGCTGGACCCGGCGAGCGTGGTGCATGTGCGGCGCTTCAACCCGGTCGACGATCATTACGGGCTGGGGTGCCTGGCGGCGGCGTCGGCGGCGATTGCGATCCACAATGCGGCGAGCGCGTGGAGCAAGGCGCTGCTCGACAATGCCGCGCGTCCGTCCGGCGCGCTGGTCTATGATGCCGGGGACGGATCGGTGCTGTCGCCCGACCAGTTCCGGCGGCTGCGCGACGAGATGGAACAGGGGTTCGCGGGCGCGGCCAATGCCGGGCGCCCGATGCTGCTGGAGGGCGGGCTGAAGTGGCAGGCGATGAGCCTGACCCCCGCCGACATGGACTTCGCGGGCACCAAGGCGGCGGCGGCGCGCGAGATCGCACTGGGCTTCGGCGTGCCGCCGATGCTGCTCGGGCTGCCGGGCGACAGCACCTATGCCAATTACAAGGAGGCGAACCGCGCGCTGTGGCGGCTGACCGTGCTGCCGCTGGCGGGGGCGATCCTGTCGGCGTTGCGCGACGGGTTGGCGGCGGACTTTCCGGGCGCGCGGCTGCAGGTCGATCTCGACCGCGTGCCCGCGCTGGTGGAGGATCGCGAGCGGTTGTGGCGGATGGTGTCGGCGGCGGACTTCATCACCGCCGACGAAAAGCGCCAGATGGTGGACTGGAAATGAGCGCCGCGGCGGGGAGCGTGCTGGCGCAATTGCTGGCGCAGGGGCGCGGCGAGGGCGCGGATATCGCGACGCTGCGCGCGATCGCCGAGGAAGCGGGCGAGCTGGGCGCGGTGCGCGCGCTGAAGCGGCTGGGGCTGGCCGACGACGGCGCGGCGGGCGACGTGGCGGAGCTGCGCGAGCTGTTGCGCGCGTGGCGCGATGCCAAGCGATCGGCCTGGCGCGCGCTGGCGGCGTGGGTGATGCGGATCGCGCTGGCGCTGCTGCTGGCGGGGATCGCGGTGCGCACCGGGTTCGACGGCCTGCCGGGCGGCGGGGCGCTGAAGTGAGGATCGTCGGCTATGCCGCGATCTTCGACGCGGTCGACCGCGCCGGCGACGTGATGCGGCGCGGCGCCTTCGCGGATGCCAGGCCGGTGCCGCTGCTGATGCAGCATCGCGGGGCGCCGGTGGGCGCGGTGCTGACCATCGGCGAGGATGCGCGCGGGCTGCGCGTCGAGGCCCGCGTTGACGATCCGGCGGTGGCGCGGCTGGTGCGCGCGCGGGCGCTGCCGGGGCTGTCGGTGGGCTATCGCGCGCGCGCGGTGCGGCAGGGGGCGTGGCGCGCGATCGAGCGTGCCGAGCTGGTCGAGGTGAGCCTGGTGGCGGCGCCGATGCAGCCCGCCGCGCGGATCGCGCGGATCGACGAGCGCTGACCTTTCTCGGGGCTCGCGGGGAGCCCCTTTCGTGGAGAAGAACATGAACGATACGGTGGTGGCGCGCCCGGTGCTGGATGGCGCGCGGGCGGCAGGCGGCGGCGCGTTCGACGGCTTCGTGCGGTCGGGCGCGGTGATCGAGACGAAGGCGTTCACCGGCACGACCGGCGACCAGGGCGGCTATGCGATCCCCAAGGAGATCGATGCGCAGATCGACGCGGTGCTGAAAAGCGCTAGCCCGATCCGCAGCATCGCGAACGTCGTGCAGGTGGGATCGGCGGGGTATCGCAAGCTGGTGACGACCGGCGGTACGCCGTCGGGCTGGGCGGCGGAAACCGACGCGCGCCCGGTGACGGCGACGCCGGTGTTCGTCGAGATCGCGCCGCCGATGGGAGAGCTGTACGCCAACCCCTCCGCCAGCCAGGCGATGCTGGACGACGCGCAGTTCGACGTCGAGGCGTGGCTGGCGGGCGAGATCGCGACCGAATTCGCCAAGGCGGAGGGGGCCGCGTTCGTGAACGGCAACGGCACGAACCGACCGCGCGGCTTCCTGCAGGTGCCGACCGCGGCGACCGGCGACGCGGCGCGCGCGTTCGGGACGCTGCAATATGTGCCGACCGGCGCGGCGGGCGATTTCGGCAGCAACGGCGCGGAGCGGCTGATCGACCTGGTACAGGCGCTGCGCGCGCCATATCGGCAGGGCGCGGCGTTCGTGATGAACGCGGCGACGGCGGCGCGCATCCGCAAGTTCAAGAGCAGCGACGGGCAGTTCCTGTGGCAGCCGAGCATCACGGCGGGGCAGCCGGCGACGCTGCTCGGCTATCCGGTGGTGGAGGCCGAGGACATGCCCGACGTGGCGGCGGGGGCGCATGCGATCGCGTTCGGCAACTTCCGGCTCGGTTATCTGATCGCGGAGCGCACCGAGACGAACGTGCTGCGCGATCCGTACAGCAACAAGCCGTTCGTCACCTTCTACGCCACGAAGCGCGTCGGCGGGTGCGTGTCGAACAGCGAGGCGATCAAGCTGATGCGGTTCGCCGCGGCCTGAGCCGGGAATTGCCCAAGCAATTTCCGGACTCGGCAAGGCCGGGCAGCGGGGGGCGGCCTCGGCCGTCCTCCGTCTGACGGCGTTGCCGGTGGGGCGCGGGATGGTCGCGGGCGGGGTGTTCGTGGCTCTGGATCGCCGCGCTGCGCTCGCGATGACGGGTGGTGGGCGACGCGCTGAGCCGCGGCTTGGGCGTGCGCGGAGAGATGGACCCCGGCCTTCGCCGGGGTGACGGTCAGGAAGGATCTACATGACAATCGTGGCAGGGGCGCCCGGCGCGGTGACGCTGGGGGCGGGGGATCGTGCGCTCGCGCTGGGCGCGGTGCGCGCGGAATTGCGCGCGGCGACGATCGACGACGACGCGCTGGCGCTGGCGTTCGTCGAGGCGGCGCTGGGGCTGGCGGAGCAGTTCACCCGTCGCGTGCTGATCGTGCGCGAGCTGGTGGCGGAGGTGGCCGGGGCGAGCGGGTGGCAGGTGCTGCCCGCCGCGCCGGTGCGCACGATCGCGGCGGAGGGATTCGCGGTCGACATCGACGTCGATGGCCTGGGCTGGGTGAAGAGCGCCGCGCCCGCGCGGGTGACCTTCACCGCCGGGCTGGCGAGCGGCTGGGCGGCACTGCCGGGGCCGCTGCGGCAGGGGGTGGCGATGCTGGCCGCGCATCTGTTCAGCGACCGCGCGGGAAGCGCGCCGGTGCCGGCGGCGGTGAGCGCGTTGTGGCGCCCGTTCCGCAGCGTCGCGCTGGCGCAGCCGGTGCACGCATGAAGCGCGCGGTCGAGCGGCTGCGGCGGCGGGTGGTGGCGCGGCTGCGCGTCGCCTTGCCCGACGCGGCGATCGAGGAACGCGACGACGCGGTGGTGGTCGCCGCGCGCGGGCTGAAGCGGCGCTGGATCGAGGATCCCGCGCTGGCGTGGTGGCGGCAGTGATGCGCGCCGGCGTGCTGACGCGCCTGCGCGAGCGGGTGGCGGTGACGCGCGTGTTCGAGGGCGCGGGCGCCAAGGGGACGGTGCCGTTCCTCGCCTTGCGCGAATGGAGCGAAAGCGACTGGGGCACGAAGGACCGCGCCGGACGCGAGCTGCGCATCGGCGTGGTGGTGCGCGACGAGGGCGAGAGCGGCGCGCGGGCGGTGGCGCTGGCGGCGACAGCGGAAGCGGCGCTGCTGTCGCTGCCCGGCGAAGCGGGGTGGCGGGTGGTGACGGTGGTGCCGGTGCGCAGCGCCCTCCTGAGCGAGGGGGCGGGGCGCTGGGCGGCGCTGGTCGACGTGCGGGTGCGGATGATGGCGGAGGATTAGAGATGGCGGCGGAGAAGGGCAGTGCGTTCCTGCTGAAGGTCGGGGACGGGGGATCGCCGGTGACGTACCGGACGGTGGCGGGGCTGCGCACGACGCAGCTGAGCGTCAACGGCGAGGCGGTGGCGATCACCAGCAAGGATTCGGGCGGGTGGCGCGAGTTGCTGTCGGGGGCGGGCGTGCGATCGGTGAGCGTCGCGGCGGAGGGCGTCTTCACCGGATCGGCGGCGGAGGTGCGCGTGAAGGCGGGCGCGCTGGCGGGAACGCTCGACGATTATCGCCTGACGTTCGAGAGCGGCGAGACGATGACCGGGCGCTTCCTGGTGACGCGGCTGGACTATGCCGGGGATTACAACGGCGAGCGCAGCTATACGATCGCGCTGGAAAGCTCCGGCCCGGTGGTGAGCGCACGAACCCGGTGCGGGGCGAGGCCGCCGTGCGGGTGGCGGGCGAGATGCTGGTGCTGCGCCCGACCTTTGCCGCGCTGGTGGCCGCCGAGCAGGAACTGGGGCCGCTGTTCGCGCTGGTCGATCGCGCGGCGGACGGGCGGCTGGCGCTGGCCGAGCTGGTCGCGCTGTTCTGGCATTGCCGCCACGAACCGCCGGGTACGCTGACGCGCGATGCGCTGGGCGAGGCGGTGACGGCGGGCGGGCTGGCGGCGGCGACCCCGGCGCTGCGGATGCTGCTGACGCAGCTACTGGCGGGGCGATGACGCGCTTCGCCGAGGCGGCGCGGCGGCTGGCCGGGCTGGCGGGGGCGACGTTCGGGTGGCGGCCCGACGATTTCTGGCGCGCGACGCCCGCCGAGCTGGCGGCGCTGGTCGACGCCTGCGCGCCCGAGGCGACGACCCCGCCCGATACCGCGACGATCGCGGCGATGCAGGAGGCTTTTCCGGATGGATGACGAGATCGAACGACTGGTGATCGGCGTCCGCGCCGACACCAGCGGGTTCGCGCGCGACGTGGCGGCGATGTGCGGCACGCTGGAAGGTGGGCTGGGCGGCGGTGCGCAGCGCGCCGGGCGCGCGGTGGAGACCGCGTTGGCGCGCGCGATCCGCACCGGGAAGCTGGGGTTCGACGATCTGAAGGCGGCGGCGCTGTCCGTGATGGCGGAGATCGCGGCGTCGGCGGTGAAACAGGGGATCGGGCATGTGCTGGGCGGCGGCGGGCTGGCGGGGGCGCTGACCGGGCTGCTGGGGCTGCCGGGGCGGGCGACCGGCGGGCCGGTGTCGCCGGGGCGCGCCTATCTGGTCGGCGAGCGCGGACCGGAGGTGTTCGTGCCCACCACCAGCGGGCAGGTGGCGGTGCCGGGCACCGGCGGGGCCGGCGCGCGCGACGTGCGGGTGGCGATCACCATCGACGCCGGCGGGGCGGGGGCGCCCGAGGCGATGGCGCGATCGAGCCGGCAGGTCGCGCGCGCGGTGCGTGCCGCGCTGACGGAGGCGTCGTGATGGGACATTGGTTGACGACCGCGCGCGCCGAACAGGCGGCCGGCGTGATGACCCGCTTCGATCCGCAATATTGGACGGTCGATTTCCCGCGCCCGATGGTGGCGGCGGCGACCACGATCGCGGCGGATGCGCTGCGCGTCGATGCGGTGTTCTATCGCCGCGACGATCTGGCCGGGCTGATCTGGGAAAGCGCGGACCGCCACGACCATCCGCTGCTGCGCTACGAAACGGCGCGCGATTATCGCGCGTGCCGACTCTCGTTCCGATGGCGGTCGGCGGGCGTGCTGGCGCTGGATGCGGTGAACGGCCCGGTGCTGACGATCGAGGGCCGCGATGCGCAGGGGCGCGCGCGCGCCTGGTACGTGCGGCTGTGGAATTATGCGACCGGCACGCCCGAGGATGCGCGGATCACGATCGATTTCGACGCGGTGGACGGCGGCTTCCTGCTGCCGGGCGAGCGCGATCCGGTGTGGGCGGGGGACGTCGACCGGATGTTCGTGTCGTTGGTGGCGCCGGGCTATGATGCGGCGGGCGGGGCGCTGCCGGCGCCGGTGGAAGGCTGGGTGGAGCTGAGCGGCGTCGCGTGCGCGGGGGCGGGCGCGACGATCGCGATCGGCGACGTGGTGCTGCCCGAGCACGACCTGCGGATCGCCAGCGGATATGACGACAGCTATCACCTGACGCCCGCGCGATTGCTGCGCAACGCCCTGCACTTGGGCTATCGCGGAGCGATCGTCCATTACGTGGGCATGAGCCATTATTTCCGCCTGAACGGCGGAGAGGTGGCGGGGGCGCTGAACGTCGCGTGCGCGGCGTGGCATCGCGATTTCGCGTGGCGGGCGCGGGCGCTGGGTTACGACCTGATCTGGTCCTTGTCCTACGAATTGTTCGACGCGCATTGCCCGGCGGCGTGGAAGCAGCGCGCGGCGGATGGCGCGCCCGCGCTCACCGGATGGGTGCCGCCCTCGACACTGCTGTCGCCCAGCAACGCGGCGGCGATGGCGTATCTGCAGGCGATCGCGTGCGCGTTCGTCGCGATCGGCGTGGCGGCGGGGCTGGCGCCGCATTTCCAGATCGGCGAGCCGTGGTGGTGGGTCACCCCCGACGATGCGCGACCGTGCATCTACGACGACAGCGCCCGCGCGGCGTTCGCGCCGGTGGCGGTGCCGAGCATGCGCGGGACGCTGGACGCCGCGCAGCTTGCGACGCTGGACCGGGCGGGCGCGGCGCTGGCGGCATCGACCGCGGCGCTGACGGCGGCGGTTCGCGCGCAGGCACCGGGATGCACGACCTATCTGCTCGCCTATCTGCCGACCGTGCTGGACGCGGCCGCGCCGGAGGCCAAGCGGATGAACATGCCGATCGGCTGGGCGGCGCCGGCCTTCGACGTGCTCCAGCTGGAGGATTACGACTGGGTGACCGGGGGCGACACCGCGTCGAGCGCGCGCGGCGCGGCGGCGGCGGGCGCGCGGCTCGGTTACCCGGCGGCGGCGCAGGATTATCTGGCGGGCTTCGTGCTGCGCGCGGACGACCGCGCGCAATGGTCCGCGATCCTGGCGGCGGCGCGGGCGGCGCAGGCGCGCGGGGTGGCGCACGTGTATCTGTGGGCGCTGCCGCAGGCGCAGCGCGACGGGCTGGTCTATTGGCAGGAGGAGGGCGCGGTGGAGGCGTTCGACGACGTGATGTTCCCGCTGGCGCTGGGGCGCGAGGCGGAGGTGACCCCTACCTTCTCGACCGGGGTGACGACCAGCGCGGGCGGACGCGAGACGCGCAGCGCGGCGTGGGCGGAGGCGCGCACCCGCTATGACGTGGGGCCGGGGGTGCGCAGCGAGGCGGATGTCGCGACGCTGCTGGCGTTCTTCCGCGCGCGGATGGGATCGGCGCGCGCGTTCCGGCTGCGCGATCCGTTCGACTGGCGCGGCACCGACGAGGCGATCGGGACGGGCGACGGCGCGACGCGTGCCTTCGCGCTGGTGCGCCGTTACGGCGCGGCGACGCGGCGGATCACCCGCCCGGTGGCGGGCAGCGTGCGCGTGACGGTGGGCGGCGTGGCGACGCAGGCGTTCACGCTGGCGCCGGGCGGCATGGTGGTGCTGGACGCGCCACCCGCGACGGGCGTGGCGGTGACGGCGTCCTTCGCGTTCGACGTCGCGGTGCGCTTCGCCGAGGACCGGCTGAGCGTGACTCGCGCGACGCATCTGGCGGGGGTCGCGCCGTCGGTGCCGCTGATCGAGGTGCGCGAGGCATGAGCGACCGGCTGGTGACGCAGGCGCTGTGCTGGCGCGTCGAGCGGCGCGACGGGGTGATCATCGCGTTGACCGATCATGATCGCGATCTGATGGTGGCGGGCGAACGCTATCGCGCGGCGCCGGGCATGACGCCCTCCGCGATCGTGCGCGGCGACGGGCTGGACGCCGACACGATGGAGGTGAGTGGCGCGCTGGACGGCGGGGCGTTCGCCCGCGACGACCTGATCGCTGGCCGCTGGGACGGCGCGCGGGTGGTGATCGTGGCGGTCGACTGGAGCGATCCGGCGCGCGCGCCGGTGCCGCTGGGCGAGGGGCGGATCGGCGAGGTCGAACTGGGGGAGCATGGCTTCACCGCCGAGCTGCGTGGCGCGCAGGCGCGGCTGGAGCGCCCGGTGACCGAGGCGACCTCGCCGGCGTGCCGTGCGACGCTGGGCGATGCGCGGTGCCGCGTGGCGATGGCGCCGCGCCGGCGCTTCGCGCGCATCGTGGCGGCGGCGGGCGAGCGGCTGACGCTCGATACCGCCGAGCCGGTCGCGGGCGGGTATGCCGATGGCGTGCTGCGCTGGTTCGGCGGCGCCAACACCGGGCTGGCCGGCGCGATCGAGCAGTCGGCGGGTGCGACGGTGACGCTGCGCGCCGCGCCGGCGTTCGCGGTGGTGGCGGGCACGCTGGTCGAGCTGACCGAGGGGTGCGACAAGCGGCTGGCGACGTGTGCGGCGCGTTTCGGCAACGTCGCCAACTTCCGCGGCGAGCCGCATCTGCCGGGGATCGACCTGCTGACGCGATATCCGGGCGCATGAGCGCGGGCGAGCGGGTGCTCGCCGCCGCACGGCAATTGGTGGGCGTGCGCTTCCGGGCGCAGGGGCGCGATCCGGCCTGGGGGCTGGACTGCGTCGGACTGGTCGCGGTCGCGCTGGCACGCGCGGGTGCGCGGGTGACGGTGCCGCACGATTGTGCGCAGGCGTGCGGGCGGTGCGCGTTCGACCCGCCCGACGACTGGCGACCGTGCGCGGGCGACCGGCCGGGCGACGTGCTGCTGTGCCGGGTCTCGGCGGCGCAACTGCATCTGGCGGTGCGAAGTGCGGATGGGATCGTCCACGCCGATGCACAGGCGCGGCGGGTGGTGGCACGCCCGGGCGCCGTGCCGTGGCCGATCGAGCAGGCGTGGCGCTGGACGCCGCAGGGAGACTGACATGGCGACATTGGTGCTGACGACGGTCGGCGGCGCGATCGGCGGCCCGGTGGGCGCGGCGATCGGCGGCGTGCTGGGGCAGGCGGTGGACCGGCGCGTGCTGGGGCCGCGCGCGCGGCAGGGACCGCGGCTGAGCGACCTGAAGGTGCAGACCTCCTCCTACGGCACGCAGATTCCGAAGGTGTTCGGCACGATGCGCGTCGCCGGCTGCGTGATCTGGTCGACCGAACTGATCGAGACCCGCGCCACCACCCGTGGCGGCAAGGGACGCCCGGGCACGACCGGCTTCAGCTATGCCGTGTCGTTCGCGGTCGCGTTGTCGGCGCGGCGCATCGCGGGAATCGGGCGGATCTGGGCCGAGGGCAAGCTGTTGCGCGGCGCGGGCGGCGACTGGAAGGTGCCGACCGGGTTCCGCTGGTATGCCGGAAGCGAGGAGCAGGAGGCCGATCCGCTGATCGCGTCGTTGCAACCCGATGCGCCGGCCTATCGCGGCATGGCGTATGCGGTGTTCGAGAATTTGCCGCTGGGCGATTTCGGCAACCGCATCCCCTCGCTCAGCTTCGAGGTGATCGGTGACGCGGCGGCGCCGACGATCGGCGCGGTGGCGACGGAACTCGGCGCGGGCGCGGTGACGGGCAGCGGGCCGGCGGAGCGGCTGGCGGGGTATGCCGCCAGCGGCGACAGCACGGCGGCGGCGCTGGAGACGCTGGCGACGATCGCCGGCGGCTGGTGGTCGCCGACGGGTGGCGCGGTGCGGCTGGTCGCGGCGGCCAGCGATCCGCCGCGCACGATCGACGCCGATGCGCGGATGACGGAGCGTCGCCAGCCGATCGAGACGGTGCCGCGCCGCGTCACCGTGTCCTGCTACGATCCGGCGCGCGACCATCAGATCGGGGTGCAGCAGGCGCAGCGGCCCGGCGAGGGCGGCTGGCGCGACATGGCGCACGACCTGCCGGTGGCGATGGAAGCGACGGGCGCGCGCGGGCTGGCGCAGACGCTGCTGAAGCGCGCGGAGCGGAACCGCGTGACCCGCCAGGTGACGCTCGACGCGACCGCGATCGACATCGGCCCGGGCGATGCCGTGCGGCTGGGCGATGGCGGCGGCGCCTGGCGCGTGACGCGCGCCGAGGTGACCGGGCGCGGCGTGACGCTGGATCTGGCTGCGCCGAACGTGGCGACCTCGGCCCTGCCAGCCGATCCAGGTGGCGTGGTGGCGGCGCCGGACCGCCCCGTCGCGCGCACCATCCTGGTCGCCGCCGAGTTGCCCCCGCTGGACGACGGGCGCGGCGAGATGCTGCGGATCGCGGTGCTGGCGGGGGGCGACGCGCCGGGGTGGCGCGGCGCGGCGCTGATCGTCAGCGGTGATGCCGGGCTGAGCTGGGAGGGGGCGGGGAGCACGGCGGCACCGGCGATCGTCGGGCGGTCCTCGGCACGGCTGGACGCCGGATCGACATTGCTCGCCGATCGCGCGGCGGCGATCGAGGTGGTGCTGGCGCATGACGACATGACGCTGGCGTCGGTGACCGCCGAGGCGCTGGATCGCGGTGCCAACCTGGCGATGCTGGGCGAGGAACTGCTGCAGTTTCAGCTGGCGACGCAGATCGCGCCGCGACGCTGGCGACTGGCGATATTGCTGCGCGGCCGGCGGGGGACGGAGGCGGCGGCGCATGATCCCGGTACGCCGTTCGCGCTGATCGAGGACGGATGCGTCGCGATGCTGACGATGCCGCGCGCACAGGCCGGGGAGACGATCCGCATCCTGGCGACCGGGCATGGCGATGCGCAGCCGGCCGCAGCGGACGTGGTGCTGAGCGGCGCCTCGATCGCACCGCCCGCGCCGGTGCGGGTCCGCGCGGTCCGCCATGCCGATGGCGGCGGCACGGTGACATGGGTGCGCCGCAGCCGGCTGGGCTGGCGCTGGCGCGACGGGATCGACGTGCCGCTCGGCGAGGAGCGCGAAGCCTATGCGGTGACGATCGGCGGCGATGCCGGGGCGCCGACGCTGACGAGCGAGACGACGCAAGTGCCGGTGCCCGCATCGCTGCTGCCGCGCGGCGCGGTGCCGGTCACGGTGCGGCAACTGGGCACGCTGGCGCGATCCGCGGCGGCGATCGGACAGTTGGAAGGAGACGGGCGATGAGCCAAGAGGATAGCGCGCGACTGTCGCTGCCGCTGCTGGCGGCGGGGCAGGCGCAGAAGGAATGGTGGCACAACGAGGCGCTGACGCTGCTGGACATTGCGGTGCAGGCCGCCGTGGAGGACATCGACCGCGACGCGCCGCCAAGTGCCCCGGCACCCGGACAATGCTGGATCGTCGGCAGCGCGCCGACCGGTGCGTGGGCGGGCCATGCCGGTGCGATCGCGGGCTGGACGGCGGGCGGCTGGCGCTTCGTCGCGCCGCGCGCGGGATGGCGGGCGCATCACCGGGCGAGCGGGAAGGATGCCGTGTACGACGGGACGGCCTGGGAACTGGGCGTGGTGCGCGCGGCACGCGTGCTGGTGGAGGGCACGCAGGTGCTCGGCGCACGCGGCTCCGCGATCACCGTGCCAAGCGGCGGGACGACGATCGATGTCGAATGTCGGGCGGTGTTGGAAACTATCTTGATTGCGATGCGAAAGCATGGGCTTATCGCGTCATAAGCGGCGCGCGCCGAGGAATTCGGGTGTGGCAATTGCGCCACACTGGCCGGTATTTGTCAGCTTGTCCGGAAACCAACCTTCCGATAGTGAGTTTGCGCTGTCCGTAGTGACACCATGGAAAGGGGATTATGATGCGTAAGCTTGCCATGATCATGGCGCTTGCCTCCACCGCCCTCGCCACGCCCGCGCTTGCGCGCGACAAGGCGTGGTATGTCGGCGTTGAAGGTGGTGCGATGATCGTCGAGGACATCGACTGGAGCGTCGTTGGCACCGCGACGAGCCGTAGCGGCACCACCACTGTCGATCACGACTATGGCTGGGACGTCGACGGCGTCGTCGGTTACGATTTCGGCGCGTTCCGCCTCGAAACCGAAGCCGGCTATCGTCGCGCGTCGATCGACAGCCTCCGCACCACCGCGGGCCTGCCGATCAGCTCGACCGCCCAGGCAAACCCGGGCACCTTTGACGCCACCGGCGGCCGTACCTCGGCGCTGAGCTTCATGGTCAACGGCCTGCTCGACTTCGGTGAAGACGACGGCCTGCAGGGCTTCGTCGGCGGCGGTGCGGGTGTCGCCCGCGTCCAGGCGCGGATCGATCCGCGTTCGTCGTACCGTCTGCTCGATGACTCGGACACGGTCTTCGCCTGGCAGGCGCTGGCGGGTATCCGTGCGCCGCTGACCGAGAACATCGACGTCTCGCTGAAGTATCGCTTCTTCAACGCCGACAACGTCAAGTTGTTCGACGCGCGTGGCAGCTCGTACGACGGTCGTTTCCGTTCGCACAGCCTGCTGGGTGGCGTGACGTACAACTTCGGCGCACCGGAAGAGGCAGCTCCGCCGCCTCCGCCGCCGCCGCCGCCGCCGCCGCCTCCCCCGCCGCCGCCGCCTCCGCCGCCGGAAGTGGTCTGCTCGCCGGGTCCGTTCATCGTGTTCTTCGAGTGGAACAAGTCGGACGTCACCCCGGAAGCGGCGTCGATCCTCGACAACGCGGTTACCCAGTACCAGAGCTGCAACAATGCGCAGGTCATGCTGGCTGGCTACACCGACACCTCGGGTTCGGCGAAGTACAACGTCGGTCTGTCGCAGCGTCGCGCGGACTCGGTGAAGGCCTATCTCGCGTCGAAGGGCATCCCCGACGGCGTGATGACGACCGAAGCGTTCGGCGAGACCCGCCTGCGCGTCGAGACCGCCGACGGCGTTCGCGAAGTGCAGAACCGTCGCGTCGAGATCACCTACGGTCCGGGTTCGGGCCAGTAAGGTCGATCACTTCGGTGACGAAAGAGGGAGGTCGGCGAAAGCCGGCCTCCTTTTTTATGACGCGACGGATGTCGATCGACGTCCAGTATCATCAATGGCGAGCGACGATCGCAGCGTCGACGCCGGGCGAACAACCTCGACCGAGAGGCCATATGCGTCCGAGTGGAATCAGGAGTCGGCGCCGTCCATGGGCGGGTCGATCGCCTCCGCAAGCCAATCCGGTATCCGCGCGTCGCCCAGCGCATCGACCCGGCGCAGCGTAACCATCAGACCAGCATCCGGATAGGTCGAGCGCCGACGCTGGTCGCCCTCTTCGAGCGGCGCGACGACCAGCCGCCTATGCACCTTGTCGCGGTGGTGCATCCGCGCGGTGTTCTCCTGCCCGACGTAGCAACCCTTGGTGAAGCTGACGCCGTGCAGTTCGCGCGCGTTCGCCTCCAGCCACAATGTCTCGCCCGATCCGAGATCGGCCACGCCCTCCGGCACGCCCAACGACAGGCGGTGCATGTGCCATCCGGAGGCGGCCGCCGCCGGGGACGCGAGCCAGCGGGCACCAAGCGCCGCAAGCCGCGGATCGGGTGCGTGATCGCCGGCGGCGCTCGACCAATGCACCGCCAGTTCGTCCTCGGCGGCGATCGTGATCGCGCGGCGCAGGCGGTACATCGTCAGCCGGCGCGCGATCACGTCGCGCTGGGCGCGCTCGACATCCAGCAGGATATCGTCGCCCTGCGCCCACACGATCATGTCGAACAGCGCCTTGCCCTGCGGGGTGAGCAGCCCGGCCCATACCGGCAGCGCGCCGCCGATATCGTTGGTCAGCAAGCCTTGCAGAAAGCCGCGTACATCCTCGCCGGAGAGCCGCAGCAGCGCACGGTCGGCCAGCATCGTCGCCGGGGTGGTATCGTCCATGACGCCAAGGTAGGGAGGGCGGCGACCCCGCGAAAGAGCCAGAAAGGGCTGACGATGGCGACCTACGATCTCCTGCTCACCGGTGGCACCGTGCATACGCCGGGCGGCCCCGTGACCGCCGACGTGGGGGTGCGCGACGGGCGGATCGTGGCGATCGGCGCACGCGGCGATGCCGGGCGCACGATCGACTGCACCGGGCTGGACGTGTTGCCCGGTGTCATCGACACGCAGGTCCACTTTCGCGAGCCGGGGCTGGTCCACAAGGAGGATCTGGCGACCGGCAGCGAAGCGGCGGTGATGGGCGGCGTGGTCGCGGTGTTCGAGATGCCCAATACCAAGCCCAACACCGACTCCGCCGAGGCGATCGAGGACAAGCTGACCCGCGCGCGTGGGCGGATGTGGTGCGACCACGCCTTCTACGTCGGCGCCACCAATCACAATGCGCGCGATTTGGCCGAGCTGGAGCGCTTGCCCGGGACGGCGGGGGTCAAGATCTTCATGGGCGCCTCCACGGGCGATCTGCTGGTCAGCGAGGATGCGCGGCTGGCCGAGGTGCTGGCGAGCGGGCAGCGCCGCGTCGCGATCCATGCCGAGGATGAGGATCGCATGAACGCCCGCGCCGGCGAGCGCGTCGAGGGCGATCCCTCCTCGCATCCGGTGTGGCGTGACGACGAGAGCGCGCTGCTGGCGACGACGCGTATCCTGCGGCTGGCGCGCGCGGCGCGGCGGCGGATCCACGTCCTGCACGTCACCACGCCCGCCGAACTGGAATTGTTGGGGCAGAACAAGGATATCGCCACCTGCGAGGTGACGCCGCAGCACCTGACGCTGGCCGGCGAGGATGCGTATCCGCGGATCGGCACGCTGGCGCAGATGAACCCGCCGATCCGGTCGGGCGCGCACCGTGATGGGCTGTGGCACTGGCTCAACCAGGGCGTGCCCGACGTCATCGGATCCGATCACGCGCCGCACACGCTGGAGGAGAAGAGCAAGCCCTATCCGGCGAGCCCCAGCGGGATGCCGGGCGTGCAGACATTGCTGCCATTGCTGCTGGATCACGCCGCGAACGGGCGCCTGACCCTGCAACGCGTGATCGAGCTGACCAGCGCGGGTGCGCAGCGGATCTTCGGGCTGACCGGCAAGGGCCGGATCGCGAAAGGCTATGACGCCGACTTCACGATCGTCGACCTGAAGAAGCGCTGGACGATCGAGGAGCGCTGGCTGCGTTCCCGTGCGGGCTGGTCGCCTTTCACCGGCATGGCGCTGACCGGCAAGCCAATCGGGACGATCGTGCGCGGGCATGTGGCGATGTGGGAGGACCAGCTGGGCGACGCGCCGCAGGGCGCGCCGATCCGCTTCGAAGCGACGGGCTTTCCGGGCGGTTGAGCCGCCCGTCAGGCCATCGTCAGAACGGCGACCATTTCGAGGTTTCGGTGAATTTCATGTAACCGACGTTGACCCCGGCGCGCCAGCCAACCCCCAGGCGAACCGGGATCAGCACGACGTTGCCCTTGCGCAGGTAGGTCGCCGCGAAGCCGCCGACGAAATACAGCCGCCCCTCCGCACCGGGAAAGCGCGTGAACAGGTCGTGCGAATCGTACAGATTGTAGACGAGCACGAAGACCTTGTTGGCGTCGCCGCCGACGTCGAACCCCACGGACGGGCCGGTCCAATAGACCGGGCGCTGCCCCTCGACCTTGTGCGTCATGACGCCCGAGCCATAGCGAACGCCCAGGATGAACGCGCCGGATGCCTCGCGCCCCGCGATATAGGCGTTGGGCTCGCCCTGATCCTTCAGGATCTTCTCGATGATTTGCGCAAAGCCTTCGGCGCCCTTGCCGAACACGCCCTCGCCCGCGGCGATCAGGTCGTCCCGCTTGTAGGTCGAGGCAGCGGTCGTCGTGGCGTCGGCCCGCGTCTCCGGGCCGGTCGCGGGCGGCGGCGTCTGCGGCAGCGGGGCCGGTTCCTGCACAGGGGTTTCGGGCAGGGGGCGGGCCGGCGCCGGCGCGGTGGGCGTGCGCACCGACGGGGCGGCGGTGACGTCGCCGTCGATCGCGGCGTTCGGGTCGATCGTGCGCACCTGCGCGGCGGCGACGACCGGGGCGACGATCGCCGACGCCGCCAGCGCCGCGCTCCAGATGCCGCGCCAAATCCGTTGCGTCATGTCCACCCCCTCGGTCATGCTAACGGTATAGGCAAAGCGGTGCTGTCGCCGCAATGAACGGCGCGACGATCGGACTCGCTGACGCGATATGCGGAAATCGTGCGCACCCTGTTGATCGTACCCCACACCCTCGCTATAGCCGCGCCCTACGCCGGCCCGGAGACGTGGGTGAGTGGCTGAAACCAACGCTTTGCTAAAGCGTCGTACGGGAAACCGTACCGAGGGTTCGAATCCCTCCGTCTCCGCCATCAATCAGCCGTAAGGCTCTGATCCAGAACGGCTTTTCTGGTCGGTTGGCATTCAGTGCCCACATCAGACCCCACTTTTCTCGTTTTTTAAAGCGTAGACGGCGGAGAGCCCGCTCCTCCATGCTCCTTGAGCTAGACACGTTGAGCCTAGGCTGGAACAAGGTCAGCAATGGGGGAGGGGTGTGGGTTGGGAAGGCTAAAAAATTATATCGGTCAGGCCCTTGGGCTAAAGGTGACCGCCGCCGGTCTTGTCGCTGTGCGTGGCGGAACGCGGGCGATCATTCGAGATGAGCATCGAGGTTATTCGCTAGGTCGGTATGTAGCTGGGCAATTGCCGCACCATTATCGAGCTGCGGAGGGGATTGCCTCTGATTTTCTACGAGGGCACTCAGCCCTAGAGGCGGTTTTGGCGATGGCTGCATCCATGCCAACCTCAACATCGTTTCAGAATAGCCACTGCGGCGAGATTATCGCCGCCCACTTTGTGGAGGACCATCTCGGCTTTCGGCGGCTTTATAGCAAACTTACCATGCTGACAGCTGAAAATACAAATGCTCATAAGATGGATGGCTTATTCGTGAAGATAGGTGCACTCGAGAACGAGTACCTATTTGTTGAAGCGAAAAGTAGTATCCTACCAACTGAGGCCACACCCCACAAATCGCATAGATCCGGCATCCTCAAGCAGATGATTTCTAGTCTTGATGGCTACTCCAGTGATGACCCGCGGTTTGAGCTGGCGCGCATACGCGACAATTTAGAAACGTCGTTTTCTAAAGACGAGGCTAACCGCATCCATGCTGATCTTATTCCGCCTGGGCCGGACAACCTAAAGTTTCTCGGTGTAAGTGTAACGAACTCAGTGACTGTGAACGAGAAGGACGACGACTTTATCCTTTCTGAAGCTTGTTTAGCGCCGTTTGATTATTATGCTTTAGTTGTAACTGACCTTTCCGCTGTGGCGGCGGAATCGTATGGTATCTGGGCAGCCGGTCGGAAGGCAATGGGATAATGTTCAGCGTTGCTGAATTGGAGGCGTGCGTAAGCGCTCCTTGGTTTATCGAAGGCTACGCCGTTCTGGAGCGCAACACTCTTCTGCGACGGCTCGGCATGAATGCTGAGCCCCTTCCTCATGCCGCACGAAGCAGATTCAAGCGCTTCTCGCAAGCAGTGATAGCAAGTGCTAACCTCTGGACTAACCCACGCGAGGGCGGAGCGAGGCGTCTCTGTCAGCTTGCGGGAGATATTGAGGCCAGCTTCTCCAGTGCGTTAGGTAGTGCTGCTCTCGATGGCCGCCTTTCCTTGATCAAGGCGGTCCTCCTATACGACTTGGCGGGATTGCCGGGTGCGAGTGCCTCCTACTCAGCGAGAGCCGACTTCGACCCGCGGTTCCGAGGGTTCTTCACTCGAAGCGAGGGCTCTCCTTGGGGCGCGTTGGCTCAAAATCAGGATCTTGTACCAGACTTGCTTCGCCCTGAGCCTGAGCTGCCTCAGGCTGGTTCAGTGGCCCTCATGGATCAAACCTGTGGATCGGCGTGGAAAAGGGACCCCGGTAGCGGAGTGATCGGCGTCGAAAAGGGACCCCTCATCCCGTTGGTCTAGGCTGTTCGCTTGGCGGTGTGTCAGGCGGCGAGATCGGGATGCTGGTAT
>CAJYSA010000071.1 GCA_913777325.1 uncultured Sphingomonas sp.
GGATCTCGGTGGCTGGCGTCACCAGTTGCACCTGGCTGCCGCGCGCATCGCTGGTCAGCCGGATGCTTCCCGAACTGGCATCGACCGCGGGGCCGTTGGCGACCACCAGCACCGGCGTCTGACCCGAGGCGTCGAGCCAGCCGGTGGTCGGGCCGGAGACAATGTTGACGCTGGCGGGCGCACCGGCGGCAGGCGCGGTGACGGTGGTGCCGGTCGGGGTCCGCGAAACCGACACCGTCGGCCAGCTCGGATCGCCCGTCTCAACGGTGACGGTGCCGGGCACCTCGCTGGGGCTGGTTCTGCCGTCGGTGAAGACGCGTACGCCCTGTGCCTCGCTGGAGAAGATCGTGTGCAGCGCCAGCACCCCGTCGATCCGCGTCTGGATGTCGATGCCGATCGCGACGTTCAACCCGTTGGGCAGCATCAGCCCGCCACGCATCGTCGACAGTTCGCGATCGGGCACCCGCACCGGGGCATCGCCGGCGGGCGCATCGGAAGCGGCGGCCACGGCGGCGATCAGCAGCGCGATCGACATGTCAGAACTCTCCCAGACGCGGGCGGGTGAGCGCGAGCTGCGCGCTTTCCAGCGGATCGGCGGACAGGAACACGCGCCCGTGCGGCGCGCGCGCGAGATCGACGGGCATGTTGAAATGCGACTGCCCGACCGCGTCGCGCCCGCTGATGACGAAGAACACGCCGTTCCATTGCTGGGCGAACCGCTTGATCGTTTCGCGGCGCAATCCCAGCGACGGGTCGCCGAGCAGCAAGGTCTGATCGTCGATCCCCTTGACGACGACGAAGTGGCGGTAACCGTCGAAGTCGATCAGCGCGATGCCGGGCACGCGCGCCTGCGCGATTTGCGCGACGCTGACCTTGAAGCCATCGGCGGCGATGCCGCGCGCCGCCAGATAGCGTTTCATGTCGAGCAGCGAGAAGCCGAGCCGCCGGATCTGCGCCTGATCGCCGTCGCGGAACATGCCGAGGAACACGCTCTGCTCGTTCTGCGGATCGTCGTAATGGAACCGCAGCAGAGTCGCGAGCGCCGCCGATCCGCAACTGAAGTCATATTGCTGGCGCACCACGGTTTCGAACCGACGCCCGATCAGGCTGGTGACAGGCAAGGCGAAGTTGAGCGTCGGCGAGAAATTGGTGACGCTTCCGCCCTCGGGCAGCGGCATCGCGGTGCAGCCGGCCGTCGCCAGCAGTGCCGCCGGCATCCACCGGCCGAGACGGAGCGGGTCGCGCATCGTTACTGGTTGATCGCGACGTTGACGTTCAGCGAAGAGTTGATGGAAACATTGTTTCCGGTGTTCGCGCTGAGCAACGACAAGCCGTTGAGGTTCTGAAAGGAATTGGGATCGAAGCTGATCGTCCCCGTTTCCGAATGACCGTTCACGCTGTTGCCGCTGACCGTGCTGGTGTTCTGCGCGCGGATGACCTGCGACAGATCCGACTGGCCGGTAACCGCGCCGAGCTGCGCATTGTCGACCGGCGCCGCGGTCCCGAACGGACTGGCCTGCACCGGCGTCGAGGACGGCGCGCTTTGTGCCGTTGCCGCGACCGGCAGCACGGCGGCAAGCAGTGCCGGACCGATGAAGAGGATACGCATGTCCCGATCTCCCGATCGAACGAGGGAAACGGAGGAGGGGCGGCACCGCCACCCCTCCCCACCTCCTGGTCTTATTGACCGCCGCCGAGGTTGATCGTGCCGGCCGCGACGCTGACGTTCACCGCCGAATTCTGCGATGCGCCCGCGCCGGTGTTCATGTTGAGCGATTGCAGCCCGGCAAGGTTCTGGAATGCGCCGTCGCCGGTGGTCAGGCTGTTGTTGACCGAGTTGGTCGCGCCGCCCGGTGTTTGGCTGTAATCGACCCGCACGCCGGTGACGTAGCTGGCGAGCGTCGCCGAGGAGACCACCGCGCTGGCCCCGAAGACGTTCGAGGTCGAGGCCGCTCCGGTGCCCGCCGATGCCATGCCGGTGCTGCGCATCGAGCTGTCGGCGTAGCTGGCGTCGCCATTGGTCGCCACCGAGCCGCGGCCCGAGTTGCTGGCGGTGTTGCGGCGATCCGAATTGTCATTGGTCGACTGATCGCGGCTGTCGGTGGCGTTGCCATTGTTGGCTGCAACCTGGGCGCCGCTGGCCGAGCTGGTCACCGAGCGATTTGAGTTATCCGAATTGTCGGTGGTGGACTGGTTGCGGCTGTCGGTCGCGGAACCGCTGCCGTTGTTCGCGACCTGTGCACCGCTCGCCGAGCTGGTGCGCGAACGATTCGAATTGTCCGAATTGTCGGTCGTGGACTGGTTACGGCTGTCGGTCGCCGAGCCGCTGCCGTTCGAGGCGACCTGTGCGCCCGACGCCGAGGTGGTCGTCGTGTTCGTGGTGGTCGACTGATTGCGACTGTCGCTGGCGTTGCCGCCGCCGCTGGCCGCGACCTGCGCGCCGCTCGCCGAATTGTCGGTGTTCGTGGTCGTCATGCGCGAATTGTTCGACTGATCGCGGCTGTCGGTCGCCGAGCCACCGCCATTGTTCGCAACCTGCGCACCCGACGCGGACGTCGTCGTCGACGTGTTGGTGGTCGATCGGTTGGAATTGTCGTTGTTCACGGTCGAGCGATCAGCATTGTCGTTGTATGTGTACGACCGGTCCGCGTTGTCGGTGTTGGTCACCGATTGATTGCGGTTGTCGCTCGCGGTGCTGCCATTGTTGGCCGCCACCTGCGCGCCACTGGCCGATGAGCTGGTCGTGTTGGTGGTGGTCGCCGTCGACCGATTCGAATTGTCGGTCATCGACCGATCGGCATTGTCGGTGTTGGTGGTCGACTGATTGCGACTGTCGGTCGCGCTGCTGCCGTTGTTGGCCGCCACCTGTGCCCCCGACGCGCCGCTGCTGTCGGTGTTCGTGGTGGTGTTCGTGCGCGAGTTATTGGAATTGTCGGTGGTCGAGCGGTTTGATTGATCGGTCCACGTCGAGGTCGAGGTGGCCGTGTTATTGCTGTCGTTCGTGGAGTTGTTGGTCCGCGAATTGTTCGAATTGTCCGTCGACGATCGATTCGAGTTGTCGGTCCACGAAC
This sequence comes from uncultured Sphingomonas sp., assembly GCA_913777325.1. Taxonomy (GTDB): domain Bacteria; phylum Pseudomonadota; class Alphaproteobacteria; order Sphingomonadales; family Sphingomonadaceae; genus Sphingomonas. The sequence goes on from CAJYSA010000071.1 coordinate 3,072, forward strand.
GATCCGACGAGTCAGTCTGCGTGTTGGTGGCAGTGTTGTTGCTGTCGTTGGTCGAACTGTTGGTGTTGGTGGAGCTGTTGGTATTGTCCGTATTGTAGGCGCTGCTCGCCACGTCGTTGCCGGCGGCGTTGCCGGTGTTGGTATTCGTGGTGGTGTAGGTGTTCCCGGGCTCGGTGGTCTGGGCGGACACGGGGGCGGTCCACGCCAGCACTGGGATCGACGCTGCGATCAGAAGACGCGATTTCATGGTGAGGCATCCCTTGTTGGCCGGTTCAGCCGGCGGTGTTTTTCCAGCCCGGCAATCCTGCGGACCGAGCCGAGACGAGAGATACCGTTAATCATCCATTCACCATTCCCCCCCTTTGCGGGCGACCACTCCCCCCGTTTGACCGCGCCCGCCACCCCCAAATGAGGGGGTACAAATGACTAGTTTTTCCCTTGTCTCAAAATGGGATACACTGGATCGAATGACGTGGCGGCCGGTTGGCGTAGAAGAGGATAGTCCCGACGCAGGGGGTCGGGAACCGAAGTTGGAGAGGTAGTGCATTGCTGGCAGACAAGGATCTGCCCATGCTCTTCCGCGGGGCCATTGCGCGCGCCACTGTGGTGGCAGGGCATGATGGCGGGAGCGTGCGGCATTTGGTTCAGGGGCGGCCGCCGTTGCGCGATGCGCGGGTCACCTTCCATGACATATACGACGACGCGATCACGGTCGCCGACGACGTCGCGGTGGTCGCGGGGCATTTCGCCAGTACGCTGGGGGCGGAGGCGTGGGCGCTGACCAGTACGCACGAGCAGGGCGCGTCACGCTGTCTGGCATCGCATGGTCTGGACGATCTCACCGGCGCGGCGCTGGCGCAGGTGGCCGACCGGATCGAATCCGGTTGTGGCCATCACGCGCCCGAACCGGTCTGGTGCGACCGCGTGTCGACCACTTATCCCGCCTCGGCGCTGGTAATCCCCGTCCAGCGGACGCCGGGGCAGCCCGGCACGTTCGTCAATCTCATCTTCAGCTCCGCCGACGATGCGGCGCGTTGCGCGATCGAGGCGCTCTGCCGGCGCGAATGGCCCAGCGTATCGGCCTATTTTCGGTTGTGGGAAGCGGCGCGGCTGGCGCAGCGGCGCACGGTCGGGATTGAAACCGGGCTGAACCTGGTGGCGATCGGCGTCGTGCTGCTGTCGGGTGACGGACATATCGCCTTCGCCAACGAAACGGCGCGGCACCTGATGGAACGACACGACGGGATTCGTGAGCATCGCGGACAGGTGCAGGCGACCGATCGCGGCGATGCCGCGGCGCTGTCGACTGCGATCGGCTATGTGCTCGCGCAGAGTGGCGCGGACGGCGTCGTCGACCGGATGCCGTTGTTGATGTTGCGGCGGGAAAGCGGGCCGCCGCTGGTCACCTCCTTCGCGGCGATGCCGCATGCTGCGGACGCGGAGGATGATGGCGACGGAGCGCTGCTGTTCTTCGTCGATCCCGGACTTGATATCCACCAGCTCGCCGAGCCGGTGTGCAAGCTGTTCCGGCTGTCGCGGGTCGAGACCGAGCTGACCTGCCTGCTGGCGTCGGGTCAGACGCTGGCGGCGGCGGCACAGGCGCTGCACGTCAAGCTCGGCACCGCCCGCGGTTATTTGAAACAGGTGTTCGTAAAGACCGGCAGCAACCGGCAGGTCGATCTGGTCCGGCTGATCTTCAGCAACCTGATCCGCGCCTCGACCCACGACCATTTGACGCGACGCTGATCTGGCGCCGCGGCGCATCCACCGGCCGTCCGGCGACGTATCTTCGCGAGACGCATTGCGGAGACGACCGTGGAGAGATCATCGCCGGTATCGGGGCGGCGCGCCCCCTCCCCGCTACACGACGACCTCGTCGCCGGCTATGTCGCGCGGACGCAGATGCCGGGCGCGCGCGGCACGATCGTGTTGCCGGGCGGACCACGGCTCTACGCGCTAGTCGGTGGCGAAACAGGCGCACTGCTGACGATCGGCCGGCGGACGAGCGCGCCGCTGCCGCAGATCGGGTTCATCGGGCCGACCACCAGGATCGCGCAGCTTGACCATGCCGGCGCGACGCTGCTCGGGCTGCGGCTGCGCGCAACCGCCTGGCCGATGCTGTCCGATCGCGACCTCTCCCGCTTCACCGACCGCATCGTGCCGCTTGCGAGCATCGATCCGCACGCCATGCCGGACACCGGCGACCCCGGCACCGACGCCGCGGCAGCGTTCGCGCCGTGGCTCGCCGCGCAACGTGCCGCCGGCCGCGCTCGCGATGGCCTGGCGCAGCAGATCATCGCACTGATCGACGCCAGCCCGCGTGCCGGCGTCGGCGATGTCTGCGCGACGCTCGGCATCACGCCGCGCCAGTTGTCGACCATCTGCCTGCGGGTGTTCGGCCTGCCGCCCAAGCGACTGCTGATGCTGCGGCGCTTCCTCAGCGTGCTGCGGCGCCTTCTTCCCGATACGCGCGGTGCTGGCCGGGTGCTATGGGAGGCCGGCTATGTCGATCACTCGCATTTCGCGAAGGATTGCCGCCGCTTCCTCGATTCAAGCCTCCATGGCTTTCGCCAGCGGCGCGGCGACGACGGCGATCCGCTGTGATGGTATCTGCCGCGCGGGTGCTGTCAGCTCAATGCGAACGGCTCTCCACACGCTGCACTTCGGCGTTGCCAAGCTCATTCAATGCGGCACGGTAGCTGCGCAAACCATCTGTGGTGATCGCCTCAAGCGAGCCGTGGCGCTGCGGCGCCTTCTGCATGAACGCCAGTGCGGCCGCCTTGTCGCGGGTGCGGGCGACGTAGCTTTCCGGCACCTCGCCCTCGTGATCCGCTGCGCGCCAGAGGCCATCTCGCCATTTAGCTTCACATACATTTCGTCCAGGTGCCAGCGCCAGTGACGAAAGCCGCGCATTCGGCTCATCCGCTGGAGGCGGATGTCGCCGGCGAAGAGATGACCGAACCTGTTCCACCACAACCGCACCGTCTCGTGGCAGATGTCGATCCCGCGCTCGAACAGCAGGTCCTCTATGTTCCGCAGGCTCAGCGGGAACCGCACGTACATCAACACCACCAGCCGGATCACCTCCGGCGACGAGTTGAAGTAGCGGAACGGCGAGGGTGGCTTGCACGGACATAGCCCTGCCTACACCGCCCAGTAACTGGCCGGTGCATTCGGTTTGACGGAACCCGCGGAAGCATACGATCGTGATCGCTGATCCATTTAGACGCGGCGCGTATGCTGCTGGCAACCGATTGAAAGGGTTGCACGAAGACGCTGCGGAGGCGATGCTGTCACCTGGAAGGGGACTAGGTGGCCAGCGTAACGGTAGAGGATCTGGCCAAGCGCTTCGGCGCGGTCACCGCCTTGCGATCCACCAACCTGGAAATCGCGGACGGCGAGTTCGTCGTCATCGTCGGCGCGTCCGGATGCGGAAAGTCGACGCTGCTGCGATTGATCGCAGGGCTGGAGGAGCCAAGCACGGGGCGCATCACGATCGGCGATCGTGACGTGACCTATACGGCCCCCGCCGACCGCGGCCTCGCGATGGTGTTCCAATCTTACGCGCTCTACCCGCACCTGACCGTTGCCGAGAACATCGCGTTTCCGCTGAAGGTCGCGAAACGCCCGCGCGCCGAGATCGCAACCCGGGTGAAGGAGGTCGCCGAGGCACTGGAGCTCACCCCCCTGCTCTCGCGCCGCCCGCGCGCCCTGTCGGGCGGGCAGCGCCAGCGCGTCTCCATCGCGCGCGCGATCGTGCGGCGCCCGCGCGTGCTGCTGCTCGACGAGCCGCTGTCGAACCTCGACGCCGAGTTGCGCGTGCGGATGCGACATGAATTCGCGCGCCTGCACGCGCAACTGCAGGCGACGATGATCTACGTGACGCACGACCAACTGGAGGCAATGACGCTGGCCAACCGCATCGTGGTGATGAGCGCGGGGCGCGTCGAGCAGGTCGGCGCACCCCTCGATCTCTACGACGCGCCCGCCAGCCTGGCGGTAGCGCGCGCGATCGGATCGCCGGGGATGAACCTGCTCGCCGGTAGCGTGACGGCCACGGACGCGGACGGCTCGACGATCCGCCTGGAGGAAGGCGCCCAGGTGCGCGCCGCGGTGCGCGCGGAACCGGGAGCGGCGGTGACACTGGGGGTGCGTCCCGAGCACCTGCGTCCTCAAGACGACGGCGTGTTCGCGGGCCCGGTGGAGCTGTTCGAGCGGCTGGGACCGCTGTCCTTCGTCCACTTGGGCGCGCGCGGATCGAACGGGACGGTGGTGGCGCAACTGCCGGGCGACCGCCGGGTGACGCTTGGCGAGACGTTGCGGTTCGGCGCGGACCCGGCGCGCGTGCACCTGTTCGGGGAAGACGGCGCCGCACTCGCGCGGCTGGCTCAGCCCTTGATGCTGCCGCCGAGCAGCCCGGTCATGTAATAGCGCTGTAGGGCGAGGAAGATCAGCAGCACGGGCAGCGTCGTCACCATCGCCGCCGCCATCATCAGCTCGCCGTCGCCCGAATGCTCGCGCGCGATGGCCGCGACCGCAACGGGAAGCGTGTAGCGGTGCTGATCGGTCAGGATGATCAGCGGCCAGAGGAAGTCGTTCCAAGCGGCCAGGAACATGAAGAGCGCGAGCGTGACCGTGATCGGTGCCAACAACGGCAGCACGATGGAAACGAAGATGCGCCCCTCGCTCGCGCCGTCCAGCCGCGCGGCGTCGAGCATCTCGTCGGGGATGTTGAGCGTCGCCTGCCGCACGAACAGGACGGCGAAGATGCCCGCCAGGCTCGGCAGGATCAGCCCGGCATAGCTGTTCACCAGTCCCACCTCCTTCATCAAAAGGAACAGCGGCAGCATCGCGACCTGTCCGGGAATGACGAGGGTGGCGATCAGCAGCTTCAGCACGCGCGCTCGGCCGGTGAACTGCAGCTTCGCCAGCGCATAGCCCGCAGGAACGGTGAGGAGCAGCCCGAACAGCATCGCGAGCGCGGCGACGGTCAGGCTGTTCCACAGCGCGGGGAGGATGCGGTAATCGAACCAGGCGCCGTCGATCTCGCGCCGGACCAGCAGCTCGTAATAATTCTCCCACGACCAGCGACTGGGCCAGAACGGTGGGGGCGAGTGGCTCGACTCTCCGCGCGGCATGAATGAGACCGTGACCATCCATGCGAGCGGCAGCAGCGTGACCAGCGTCAGCAGCGCAACCGCCGCGTTGGCGAGCACCGCGCGCAGGCGCCGCCGGGTGCGGCCCACGCTCGGTCGGGCTGCGCTCACAGCCACTCGTACCGGCGCCCGACACGGGCCTGCACCCATGTGACGCACAATGTCAGGACCAACAGGATCAGCGCGACCGCGCTTGCCTGCCCCAGGTTCCACCATTTGAAGCCTTCGTCGAACATGAAGTAGAGCATTGTCACCGTGCTCTGCGCCGGCCCGCCGAGCGTCATCACGTACGGCTCGGCGAACAACTGCAGAAAGCCCGAGACGCTCACCACAGCGGCGAGGAGCAGCGTGGGGCCGATCGCGGGCAAGGTCACGTGACGAAAACGCCCCCAGCGCGTCGCGCCGTCGAGCCGCGCCGCCTCCATGAGATCCTGCGGCACTGCCGACAGGGCGGCGGTGAACACGATCATGTTGTACCCGAAGATCTTCCACGTGACGAAGATCAGGATCGCGGGGATCGACGCATGCGGGTTGCCCAGCCAGTCTATTGCGGGAAGCCCGACGAGTTCCAGCGCGCGGTTGAGCAGACCGAAGCGGGCGCCGAGCACGAATCGCCACACCACCGCGGTCGCGACCACGCTGGTGACGTAGGGCGCGAACAAGGCGACGCGCCACATCGGCTTCCACCGTATGGTCGCGCCGTTGAGCAGCAGAGCGGCGAACAGCGACGCGCCGATCGCCATCGGCACGCCCAGCACGGTGAACAGCGCGGTGTTGGCGAGCGCGCGCCAGAACAGGGGATTGGACAGCAGCCGGGCGAAATTGCCCAGCCCTACGAACGACAGGTTGTTCCAGCTCGCCAGCGCGTAGATCGAGTAATCGGTGACGCTGAGCGCCAGCGCGAGCATGGTGGGCAGCAGGAAGACCAGCACGACGATCGCGAGCACCGGCACGGTGAACAGCCAAGCGGTCACCGCCTGCGCGCGGGCGCGCCCGATGCTCACGCCAGCTTGCCCGCGTGGACCAGCGCGCGCCGCTTGGCGAGGATCGCGTCGGCGCGCACGTCGAGCGCCGCCAACGTCTCCTCGACGCTCATCAACCCGCGGATCGCCCGCTCGGCATGGAGCGCCACCTGCTCCCAGATCTGCTCCCATTCGGGGATCGACGGGCTGTCGGCGACCGCGCGCGCCTGTGCCGCAAAGGGCGCGATCACGTCGGCGGGGAAGGGCAGCCCTGACCAAGCCGCCTCCCGCGCAGGCAAACTGCCGATCAACCCGGCGAAACGCCGCTCGCTCGCGGGTGCGGTGCAGTGGCGCAGCAGCGCCCACGCGTCGTCGGGACGTCGGCTGCGCGTCGACACGCATAAGGACACGTCGCGGGTCGAAATCGCGCCCGGCCCGTCGGGGCCCGCGATCCGCGCGGTCCCCCAGCGATCCGGCGGCAGCTCGCCACTGCGTCGACGCATGTCGAGCAACGTCGTCGGCCCGCTGTTCCAGATCGCGAACTGTCCCTGCGCGAAGGCGGCGAACTGGTCCTGCACCTCGGTGGAGGCGACGACGGGAGCGAAGCCGTCGTCGAACAGCGACTTGTAATAGGCGAGCGCGGCGCGCCGCTCCGGCGTCGCGAAATTGCCGCGCGTGTCGCGCTCGCGCAGCACGCGCCCGCCGATTTGCGTGAACATCGTCAACAGGTCGTCGGGCCAGTTGAGCAGGAACAGGAAGACGTAATCGTCGGGCCGCCGTCGCTTGACCGCCGCCGCCATCCGGCGCCACCCGTCCCAGTCAGGCGCCGGCGCATCCCAGCCCGCGGCGGCGAGCAGGTCGCGGCGGAAGAACTGCACCCGCGGCGCCACCGACCACGGCACCGCATGCGGGGTTCGCGTGTCCGGCACCATGCCGGGGAAGACACCGTCGAGCAGCGCACGCGACGGCAGGGGCCGGATCGCGCCGATCATCGCGAACTCGTCAACCCAGCCGTTGGGAAGCATCAGCACGTCCGGCAGCGCATCACCCGCGAAAGCGGTGAGCAGCTTCTCGTGGCTGGCGGTCCAGGGCAGCGACTGGACGTCGACCGTCAGCCCGGTTTCGGCGGTGAACGCCGTCATCAGAAACGGCGCATAGTCGCCCTGATAGCTCATCGCCCAGAACGAGAGGTCGGTCGGGCGCACGGTGCAGCCGGCGGTGGCGAGCGCGGCGACCGATCCGGCGACGAATCCTCGGCGCCCGATCCGCGCATCCGTCGTCATCCTCGCCACGCCGGCATCATGACAGCCAGCGCGGCTGTGCGCCACCCTCTTGCACCCGCGCCGGCCTCGTCAATATTGCCGGTGACGCATTTTGGCATAGGCGTCGCGGTAGCGGCATGCCATTCATGTTGCATCACAAACGTTGCGCAGCGGAGGAGACGGCGGCGCGACGGAGAACGAGAAAATGCCCCAGGGGAGAAGCATGCCGACATCTACGACGACCCAGCGTCCGCGCCTGCTCGCGGGGGCGGCTGCGGCCGCGCTGCTGCTGCCCGCCGCGGCGCGCGCGCAGGACACCGCGACGCCGCCGCCAGATGCGATGAACACGCCCGCCGCACAGACCGCGTCGGCAGGCGACGGCGGCGATATCGTCGTCACCGGATCGCGCATCCGCCGTCCCGATTACGAGGCGCCCAACCCGATCGTCTCCTTCGATGCCGCCAAGATCCAGCAATCGGGGCAGACCAACGTCACCGATTTCCTGCAACGCGTCCCCGCGCTCACCAACTCGCGCGACAGCACGCGCACCGCGGGCAACGCGCAGGCGGACGGCGCGATCGGCGATGCCGGGCTCAACCTGCTCGACCTGCGCGGGCTGGGGCCGAACCGCACCCTGGTGCTGGTGAACGGCCGCCGCCACGTGTCGAGCCAGATCAACACCGCCGCGGTCGACATCAACGCTATCCCGACCGACCTGATCGAACGCGTCGACGTGCTGACCGGCGCGGCGAGCGCAGTGTACGGCGCCGACGGCGTGTCGGGCGTGGTCAATTTCGTGCTGAAGCGCGACTATGATGGCCTCGCGATGCGCGCGCAGGCGGGCATTTCGGGACAGGGCGACGCGGGCAACCGCTTCGTCTCCGCGATCGCCGGGCGCAACTTCGCCGACGGGCGCGCGAACCTGACGCTCGCCTATGAATATTACGCGCAGGATCCGCTCGCCAACGACGATCGCGACTATCTGCGCAGCGCGAACCGCTTCAACTTCGTCACCGCAGGCGGTCGCTACGAGCAGGAGCCGGTGCGCGACATCCGCTACGGCGACAGCTCGACCTTCGGCTACGTCGACATAGCGGGCGTGCGATACCGCGGCGACGGCGCGCTCTACACGCGCGGGACGCCTATCGGGACCAGTTACTTCACCGCGGGCGGCGACGACACGCCGGTGGCGGGCTACATCGGCGACATCCTGTCGGCGAGCGAGCGCCACGCGTTCAACCTGCTGACCCATTTCGACGCGTCGGACGCGTTCAAGCTGAGCCTGGAGGGCAAGTTCGTCCAGACCACCACGCGCACGCTCGCCTCGTACAGCGGCACGTACAGTTCGGGCAATTTCTACCAGCCGTTCACGCTCGACAATCCGTTCATCCCGGCGATCATCCGCAACGCGGCGATCGCGGCGGGGCAGACGACGATCGATATCAACCGCAACAACTTCGACCTGCCGCGCCGTGGCGAGGAAGATCGTCGCCGCACGTGGCGCGGGGTGGTGGATGCGACCGGCGCGGTGAGCGAGCATGCCAGCTACGACATCTATTATACCTACGGCCGCACCGACCTGCGCGCGACCAAGCTGAACGACCGGCTGGGGCAGCAGTTCGCCGACGCGCTCGACGCGGTCAACGGCCCCACCGGCCCGCAGTGCCGCTCGGCGGCGGCGCGGAGCGCGGGTTGCCTGCCGATCAACCCGTTCGGCGCCAACACCGCCGACCCGAAGGCGTTCGGTTACTTCCTGTCCGATCCCGTCAGCGACGCGCGGATCGAGCAGCACGTGGTCAGCGGGTCGCTGACCGGCGACTTCGGCCAGTTCTTCTCGCTGCCCGGCGGCGCGATCGAGTTCGCGGTCGGCGGCGAATACCGCCGCGAGAGCAGCCGTTTCCGCCCGTCGCAGGCGCTGCTCGACAACATCTTCTACCAATATGACGAATATATCATTCCTACCCCGACCAGCGGGAAATTCGACGTCTGGGAAGCATTCGGCGAGGTGAACCTGCCGCTCCTGAAGGACAGGCCGTTCGCGCATCTACTCTCGGTCGGCGCGGCGGGGCGCTATTCCGATTATTCGACCGTCGGCAGCACCGATGCGTACCAGTTCAACGCGATCTGGTCTCCCGTCGCGGACATCACGTTCCGTGGCTCCTACGGTCAATCGGTGCGCGCGCCGAACATCGGCGAGCTGTTTCAGGCAGCGACCGGATCGGGGGATTTCGTCAGCGACCCATGCTATCTGACGAACCGCGGCAACGGCACGCAGTATCGCGCCGCCAATTGCCAGGCCTTGATCACCGCCGCGGGGGGCAACCCGGCGACCTTCACCGCCGCCGCCGATCCCTTCGCCAGCATCTACCGCCCGGGCGTCCAGCGCGGCAATCCGGATTTGCAGGAGGAGACCGCGCGGACGTGGACCGCAGGCGTGGTGTTCCGCCCCAGCTTCGTGCCGGGGTTGCAGATCGGGGTCGACTGGTACGACATCCGCCTGCGCAACGCGATCAGCCTGGCCAGCGCGACCGACATCGCCAACCTGTGCGTCGACCAGCCGACGACCGACAACATCTTCTGCGCCTCGCAGACGCGGCAGGCGGGTACCGGCTACATCAGCAGCTTCGTCGTCCAGCCGGAGAACGTCGCCGCGTTCCGCACCTCGGGCGCGGAGCTCAACGTAAGCTACGTCGCCAACACCGCCGGCGCGGGGCGCTTCGATCTGCGGCTGGTCGGCGGCTACGTCAACCGGCTGGAGCAGATCGCGACGCCGGGCGCGGACGTGACCAACAATCTGGACCGTCCGTTCAGGCCGCAGTGGAACGCGACCTTCTCGCCGACCTGGTCGCTCGACGACGTCACGGTCAGTTACAATCTGCGCTGGCAGGATGCGGTGCGCCGGTTCGATCGCGTGGCGACCGATGGCAATCCCGACTTCGTCGATCCGCGCTACTTCCGCTTCAAGCCATTGTGGCAGCACGACCTTCAGGTGCAGCTCCGCACCCGGGACAATTTCGCCTTCTACGGCGGGGTCAACAACCTGACCAACCAGCGTCCCGACATCGGGTTCGAAACCAACGTGCCGATCTCGCCGATCGGGCGCTTCTTCTACGTCGGCGCGAAGCTGGACCTGGCGCGGCGATAAACGGGCGAGCGGGGGCGGCGCGAGGGGTCCGTCATTCTTGCTTCGGCGCGGCGTTCCCGTAATATCATGCGATGCACAACCTCGCCGACCTGTTCGCAGTGGCCCTGCCGCTGCCCGCTTACGACGTCGTCATTCCCTGCCACGATCGCGCGCACGTCGTCGCCGATGCGGTGGAGAGCGTGCTGGAGCAGGACCATGCGCCCGCGCGCGTCATCGTGGTGGACGATGGCTCGCGCGACCAGAGCCCGGCGGTGATCCGCTCGTTGGAACTGCGCCACGGGCCGCGCGTGATCGCGGCGACGCTGCCACGCAACGGCGGTGCGTCCCACGCGCGCAACGTCGGTGCGGCGCTGGCGACATCCCCGTGGATTGCGTTCCTCGACAGCGACGACGTGTGGCTGCCGGGTGCGGCGCGCGCGCTGCTGGCCGCGGGCGAGAACGCCGATATCGTGTGCGGACATTTCCGCCGGGTGGAGGGTGACGGGGCACCGGGTGCGCCCGAGTGCGGCTGGTGGGGCGACGCGATCCGCGGCGCGCTCGTCCACGGCGGGGTGATCGGACCGTCGTGGTCGATCGTGCGCCGCGCCACCGTGTTTGCGGTTGGTGGCTTCGATCCGAGCTTCCATAATTGCAACGACTGGGACTTTTACACCCGTGCCGCAGCGGCGGGCGCGCGGTTCCGCCGCATTGAGGATGCGGTGGCCCTCTACCGCACCGTCGCCGGCTCACGACTGGTGAATGACACGGCGATCGGCGCGGAAAACGCACGGCGCGTGCTTGCGCACCCGTATTTGAACGCGGATGGCGACGACGATCTCACATTGAGGTGCTGCTAAAGCGACTTCACATGACCGATTGAAGGCGAGCCTCTTGCCCTTTTGCCTGCTGTGTGGCGGGAAGAAGACAGCCAATGTCGGGGAGTTTCAAGCAAGCTCGCAGCACCGACGGCCTGCCACGGCACTGCGGTAGACCAGCTTGCTCCAAACGCTGGCAGCGCGGTGCATTACCTTTGACAGCACCGTGCGACGCCATGTTCTCTCGTTGACGTCACGCCGGCCGCCGCGCATGTCTTGGGGTATGCGACGCAATCCCAGCATGACGAGCCTGCGGTTGTTCATGATGGTCGCCTACCATCGCAGCTTCAGCGAAACCGGCCGCGTCGCTAACGTCTCGCAACCGGCGCTCAGTCGCACGATCCGGATGCTGGAAGAGCAACTCGGGGCGCGCCTGTTCGATCGCGACAGCCGCAACGTGCGCCTGACGGCGGCTGGAGAAGCGCTGCTGCCGATCGTCGAGCGCTTGACCGCCGACTTCGATCACGCCTTCTCGGAACTCGCGCAAAGCCTGACCGGCGAGCGCGGCCGCGTGGTGATCGGCGCACTGCCGTCGGTCGCGGCGGGAACGCTGCCGACGGCGATCGCTTCGTTCCGCGTCAGCCACCCGCAGGTCGACGTCGTCTTGCGCGATTATCTGTCGGGCGCCCTCTATCAGCAGATGCAGGAGCGGCAGATCGACCTTGCCGTCACGACCCCGCCCGACGAAGGCGAGTTTCACTTCGACGCGTTAATGCAGGACGCGATGGTACTGGTCGTCGCGGCCGGAGGCCCGCTCGACACCGGCAAGCCGGCCCGCTGGTCGATCTTCGCGGAGCATCCGTTTATCGCGATGGCGCCACGCAGCAGCGTTCGCGAACTCACCGACGCGGCGATGATCAAGGCCGATGTCGCGGTGCACGGGCTCTACGAATGCACGCAACTGGCCACCGTCGGTGCGCTGATCGAGGCGGGGCTCGGCATTACGGCGCTTCCACGCTCGACGCTGGGCATGTTGCAGCGGGGCACGATCGCCGAGCGCCCGCTGACCCACCCCAGCGTGGAGCGGACGATCGGACTGGCCTATCCTCTTGGCCGGACCCTGCCCCCTGCGGCAGAGGCATTCCGCCGGCATTTCCTCGCCCTCGCGGCGGCGCGCTGACCAGCCAGCGGCCGCCGCTACGGATCAGAACTTCGCCCCGACCCGGATGTAGGTCTGACGTCCATACGGATCGCCGAGTGTCGAGAGATAGCCGGTATATTTCGCGGCCGGCGGGGTCTTGTTGAAGGCGTTGATCATGCCGGCGGTCAGTTCGAACTGCCGATCGGCGCCGAATTGCAGCCCGGCCTGGAAATCGAACACCGACCATGCGCCGATACGATCGATGACGTTCGCGCCGACTACCGCCTGATAATCGTCGCGCACCCCCGACACGTACCGCCAGGTGCCCGAGACGAAAATCTGTTCCATCGACGCATCGATGCTTGCCAGATTGCGCCAGCGCGGGGCGGCAGCCGAGGTGAGCGGCGAGGTCTGGAAGTTGTTGCGATAGCCGACGCCGTCATAGACGATCGTCCCGGTGTCGACGTCATAGGTCGCCAGATAGCTGAGGTTGTCGCGGATCGACAGGCGTGCCGTCCCGATATCGAAGCTATACGATCCCGCGACGTCGATGCCCGATGTGCCGGTGCCGCTCGGCGCATTGTAGGACTGGACGATGATCGTCTGTGCCGCTCCGGTGGTCTGGTCGCGCAGCACGTTGGGTCCGTTCGGCGCGGCGTTGATCACCGCCTGCCCGTTCTGGAGCTGGATCTGGTTCTTGTACTTGTACTTCCAGTAATCGATCGAGATCCGCAGCCCGTCGAACGGCAGCAACGTGGTGCCGATGTTGAAGACGTCGGCCTTTTGCGGTTGCAGATCGGGATTGCCGTAGGTCTGGACCGACCGGAACGTCGTCGTCCGGTCGAGTGGGTCGATAATGTTGACGACGTTGGTGTTGATAAGCACCGCCGCCGAGTTCTGGATCGAAGGCGCCTGGAACGCCTTGCTCGCCGAGACGCGGATCGCGATCTGCGGGATGATGCGCCAGTTCGCCGCGATCTTCGGCGCGACGGTGTTGAAGTTGCCGTAATCCTCATAACGCGCGGCGGCGTTGATGTTCAACCCATCGATCAACTCGTAATTGGCTTCCGCGAACACGCTCTTCACGTCACGCTGAAACGCGGTGTTGCGGTTTGGGCCCAGGAATCCGGCGAAGCCGCTGGTCAGCAGGTCCGAATAAGTGTTCGACAACTTCTCCTTGCGATACTGTACGCCCACTGCGACATCGATCGAGCGACCGTTGATCGTCGCAAGCGGCCCGTTCACCACCGCCTCGCCGATCGCATATTCTATCTTGGCATTGCTCACGACGTTGCTTTGCAGGTTGAAGATCAGCGACGGATCGAGGCCCGCGGTGTCCTTCGCAAACGGTGAATAGTACAGGCAATTGCCCTGACCGGCGGTCGCGCCCGCTCCCGGACCGCTGTAGCGATAATTGCAATTGGGCCCGCCGAAGCCGTTCAGCGCCGCCTGAAACAGCGTCAGGTCGGTGTCGCGATCGGTCGACTGGACGTCGGCGCGCGAATAGGTGGCGTTCGCGGTGTAGCGCCAACCGCCACCGATCCGGCCCCGCGCACCCAGCACGAACTGGCGCTGGTCGACCTTGTCCTGGATCAGCCGGTATTGATAGTCGGGAAAGCCGGCCGAGCCGATCGCGCGGCCGACGAAGGCGACGTCGATACCGAAGGGATTATAGGGATTGGTGGCCGGGACGATCGGCGGGCGCGCGCCGATGCGGTTCTGCGCATAGGACGGCACGCTGAAGCGGTTCGAGTCCTGATGATAGATCCCGATCTCCGCGAACAGCGTGTGACCGGGCGCCAGTTCGTAGGTCGTATCGTTGTGGATAAGGTAGCTCTTGGCCTCGGGACGGATCGGGTTCTGCGCCTGGAAGCTGAATTGGCACGACCCGAGTCCGAACCCCGGGCTGTTCGCCGCGGGGACATAGCGGCTCTGCGACGCCGCTGAACCACAATCGGGATCGACCACGCTGACGGTGCCGGCGGCGTTGCGGAAGCGGTCGTAGAGCTGCGAGTAATTGTTGCCGCCGATGATCACGTCGCCGCCGTTCGCGGTGCGCGGGCGAGAGTAGAGGATGTAGCTGCCCGGATTGGCGCCCGCGCCCGACGACGGGTTGAAGAAATTGGTAATCGCGCGTTCGGAATTCTGCAGATTGTCCTGATAGCGATATTCGGCCGAGGTCACGCTGTGGAACCGGTCGTCGCCGATCCCGAACATCGCCTGGACGTTGAACGCGGGCGAATTTTTCATGTTGGTGCCCTGCGCGGACAGCTTTACGCCGTTGAAGCGGGTGTTGGTGATGACGTTGAACACGCCTGCCACCGCATCCGCACCATAGGTCGACGATGCGCCGTCAAGGACGGTCTCAAGCCGCTCGATCGCGATCTGCGGCGTCAGGCTGTTGAGGTTGACGAAGCCGTCCGCCGGCACGACCCGCCGGCCGTTAAGCAGGACCAGCGTCGCCCCCGCGCCCAGCCCACGCAAATTGGCCGAGCGCGTGTCACGCGAGTCCGCGCCGCCGCCCTTGGCGAGATCCTGGATGCCGCCCGCGCTGCCGACGTTCTGCGGAATGAAGCGCGTGATGTCGGCCAGCGAGCCGACGCCGGTGCGGTTGAGATCCTCTGCGCTGATCGACAACACCGGGGACGCACGATCCTCCTGGCGGACATTGAGATACGATCCGGTGACGACGATGTCGCTGGTCGGCGCATCATCCGTGCCCGCCGTAACCGCGTCGCTGACGGGAAGCGGGTCGGCAGACCGCTGACCGGCCGGAGCCGGGCTGGTCGCCCCGCTCGCCTGCGCCACCGCCGGTGCCGCGAGCATCAGCGCGCCGGGCAGCGTGCCGAGCGCCGACATGGCCAGCAGGTAACGGCGGGTACGCGGACTGTAGCTCATGATATCCCCTCCCTCCGGCCTATGGCGCCGGGCGGAGGGCAGAGCGGACGGCGACGCAGCGCGCCGCCGATCACCGTTCTAGATCCTCTCCGACCCGGCTACCTGCCGAGTTCGCTCTCTTCATGCGGGGCAGCGGACCAGATAAAAAATAGAATTTCGGCATCGACCTATACACAATAAGCATAGCCGGTTCGCCTGATGAATCTATCTATATCATGCATAGGTCTATCCACTAATTGTCGTTGTTGAATAGCAATGACGGCTGCATGGTGGGGCGGTTCGGCGAACGACCGAGCGGGGGAGGATCATGCTCGCACTCATTGGCGCCTTAGCGATCGCATCGCTGTTGGCGCTTATCCTTTCGAACCGCACATCGCCCTTGTCGGCACTGATCCTCGTCCCGGTGGTCGCCGCGCTGTTGGTCGGGCTCGGCCCTGCCGTGCCCGGGTACATCGTCGCGGGCATCGCGAAGATCGCGCCGGTCGCGGGCATGTTCGTCTTCGCGATCCTCTTCTTCGGGATCATGACCGATGTTGGCCTGCTGGCGCCGCTTGTCTCGCTGGTCCTGCGGCTCGTCGGCGAAAAGCCGACGCGGATCGCGGTCGGCACCGCGCTGCTGGCGTTGCTGATCCATCTCGACGGATCGGGGGCGGTGTGCTTCCTCGTCACCATTCCGGCGCTCCGGCCGCTGTACGACCGCCTCGGCATGGACCGGCGCGTGCTCGCCTGCACCGCGTCGATGGCGGCGGGTGTCAACTTCCTGCCGTGGACCGGCCCTACACTGCGGGCCGCCGCCGCGCTCAAGCTGCCGGTGACGACCCTTTTCACCCCGATGATCGGCGTGCAGTTCGTCGGCTTGGCTTTTGTCTTCGCCGCCGCCTGGTGGCTCGGGCGTGTGGAGGAGCGGCGCCTGGCGAGCGGGATCGCGCTGCCGAGCGCGGCCGGCGGCTCGGCCCGCGACGCGTCTTCCGAACAAGGCCATCGCGGTGAGGCCGACGCTCTATCCCTGCGTCGTCCGCGTCTCCTGCCCTTCAACGTCACGCTGACGCTGGTCGTGGTCGGCGTCATGATCGCCGGAATCATGGAGCCGGTGGTCGTCTTCATGGTCGGTACGGCGGTGGCGTTGCTCGTCAACTATCCCGATGCCGCACAGCAGCGCGCCCGCATCGACGCGCACGCGCGCGCCGCGCTGCTGATGGCGGGCATCCTGCTGGCGGCGGGCGCCTTTACCGGCATTATGACCGGATCAGGGATGATCGGCGCGATGGCGGATACCGCCGCACTTCACATTCCCGACGCGCTTGGATCGCGGCTGCCGGTGCTCGTCGGCGTGCTGGCGATGCCGCTTAGTCTCGTGTTCGATCCGGACTCCTTCTACTTCGGCGTGCTGCCGGTGATCGCGCGCGTTGCAGAAAGCTTCGGGACGCCCGCGATCAGCGTCGGGCAAGCCGCGCTGCTCGGGCAAATGACCACCGGCTTTCCGGTCAGCCCGCTCACCCCCGCCACCTTCCTCGTCGCAGGACTCAGCGGGATCGAACTCGGCGCGCACCAGCGCTTCGCCATCCCATGGCTGTTCGCCGCCAGCCTCGTCATGGTGATTGCCGCCGTGCTGTTCGGTGTTTTGCCGCTATGATCGGCCAGCGCACGATCCGTATCGGTGCCGGCGCGGGCTTCGCCGGCGACCGGATCGAACCGGCGGTGGAGCTGGTCGAGAAGGGGGAATTGGACTTCCTCGTCTTCGAATGCCTTGCGGAGCGCACCATCGCGCTGGCGCAAAGCGAGCGACGCGCCCAACCTTCGGCGGGGTTCGACCCGATGCTGCTCGAACGGATGCGCCGTGTGCTCCCCGCGGCACGCGCGCGCGGCGTGCGCATCGTCACCAACGCCGGTGCCGCGAATCCGCTGGGCGCAGCCGAAGCTGTCGCCGCCCTGGCACGGGAACTCGGGCTCACCTCGCTGAAGATCGCCGCCGTGCTCGGCGACGACGTACTGGACGTCGTCACCGCCAAGCCGCTGCCGCTGATCGATCGCGCGGGAACGACAGCGGATCTCGCCGCGATCGTATCCGCCAACGCCTATCTTGGCGCCGGGCCGATCGCTGACGGGCTGGCGCAGGGGGCCGACGTCGTCATCACCGGCCGCGTCGGAGACCCGGCGCTGTTCGTCGGGCCGCTGGTTCACGCCTTCGGCTGGTCGCTCGACGATCCCTCGCTGATCGGGCGCGCCACGATCATCGGTCATCTGCTCGAATGCGCCGGCCAGTTGACGGGAGGCTATTTCGCCGACGCCGGGCGCAAGACCGTGCCGGGGCTCGCGCGGCTCGGCTTCCCGCTGGCCGAGGTAAAGAACGACGCCAGCGCGGTGCTCACCAAAGTTGCAGGATCTGGCGGGCATCTCTCGCTTGCGGCGAGCAAGGAGCAATTGCTGTACGAAATCCTCGACCCTGCCGCCTATTATCAGGCCGACGTGATCGCCGACCTGCGCACGGTGCGGTTGCATGAGGAAGCGCCGGACCGCATCGCGTTCAGCGGCGGCGGCGGCAACCCACGACCGGAAACGCTCAAGGTCTCGATCGGCTATGACGACGGCTTCATCGGCGAGGGACAGATTTCCTACGCAGGTCCGGGCGCCCTGCCCCGCGCCGAACTCGCGATTGAGGTGGTGCGCGAGCGGCTTGCGATGATCGGCGTCCCGCTCGACGATGCGCGCTTCGACCTGATGGGCATCGACGCCGTCGACCGCACCGAACGCGGTCGGCCGCCGCGTGAAGTGCGCGCGCGGGTCTGCGTCCGGACCGCCACCGCGGAGCTCGCCCGCCGCGTCGGCGCGGAGGTGGAGGCGCTCTACACCAACGGCCCGTTCGGCGGTGGCGGGGTAACGCGCAGCGTGCGCCCGGTCGTCGCGGTCGCGTCCGCGCTGATCCCCGCAGACGCGGTGAGTCCGTGTGTCGTCATCGTGGAGGTCTGAATGCAGCTCGGCGACATCGCGCACCTGCGCACCGGCGACAAGGGCGACATCTCGCAGATATCCGTGATCGCCTACGATCCGGCCGACTTCGACCTGCTCGTACGCGAGGTTACGATCGCCCGCGTGCTGCGCCACCTCGCTGGCCTCACGGTCGACAACGCGCAGCGTTACGAACTGCCCGCGATCGGCGCGCTCAATTTCGTGCTTGAGGGCGCGCTGAGTGGCGGGGTCACGCGCTCGCTGGCGCTCGATGCCCACGGCAAGACGCTGGGCGCACAACTTCTGGACCTGCCGCTGGCCGGCGAAGACGGACGATGACGATGACCAGAACCTCCCTGCTGCTCGGCGCTTCGCTGCTCCTCACGTTCTCGACCGCAGCGCCGGCACGTCTCACCCGCTTCGTGGTGGAGTCGACCCAAGAGGCCGCACCAGTGCGTCCCGGCGCACCGGCCTACCGAATTCTGCGAGGGCATTACGAGGGCGAGGTCGATCCGGGCGACGCGCACAACCGCGTCATCACCGATCTTGCGGCGGCCCCGCGCCGCCCGAACGGACGGGTCGCATATAGCGCCACCTTCGCGCTGGCGATACCCGTCGACGCGGATCGCACCAGCGGCTTCCTGATGTACGACGTGCCAAACCGCGGCAACGGCACGGTCGCGGCCGATCCGGACGGTCATGTCCGCGTTATCAGCGGCTGGCAGGGCGACATCGATGCCCCGGATGCGCAGCGCTTGCAGGTGCCGGTCGCGCGCGGGGCGAACGGACGTCCTCTCACCGCATCGGTTCTTCAACGCTTCACCGACATGCCGACGGGTGCCACGACGATCGCGATAACCGGCGGGATCGGTCGACCGACGCCACGGCCTCTGCCGGTGACGCTCGACACCCGCCGCGCGCGCTTGTTCCGGCAAGTGAGCGATACTGCGGCACCCGTCGATATCGCCGCCAGCGAATGGGCGTTCGCCGACTGCCGCACGACGTCATTCCCCGGCACGCCCGACCCGACACGCCTGTGCTTGCGGGGCGGCTTCGACCCGGCGCAAGCCTATACGCTGGTCTATCAGGGCAAGGACCCTAAGGTGCTTGGGCTCGGCTTCGCGGCGGTGCGCGACCTCAACACCTTCCTTCGCTATGGCGACGCCGACGATGCCGGAACGGCGAACCCGCTCGCGCG
This sequence comes from uncultured Sphingomonas sp., assembly GCA_913777325.1. Taxonomy (GTDB): domain Bacteria; phylum Pseudomonadota; class Alphaproteobacteria; order Sphingomonadales; family Sphingomonadaceae; genus Sphingomonas. The sequence goes on from CAJYSA010000071.1 coordinate 22,574, forward strand.
CCGCATCCGCTGGTCGATCATGACCGGCACCTCGCAATCGGGCAATTTCGTGCGCAGCTTCATCAGCCTCGGCTTCAACCGCACCGAGGACGACCGACGATTGTTCGACGGCGCAAACCCGAACATCGCCGCGCGACAGGTGCCGCTTAACATCCGCTTCGGCGTGCCCGGCGGCGCCGCCGGGCTCTACGAGCCAGGTAGCGAGGGGCCGCTATGGTGGAGTCGCTACGACGACCGCCGCCGCGGGCGCGGCACCGGTAGCCTGCTCGACCGCTGCCGGGCGACTGCGACCTGTCCGAAGATCATCGAGACGTTCGGCTCGGCGGAATTCTGGGGGCTGCGCATGTCGCCCAATCTGGTCGGTACGGACGCCCGTGCGGACCTGCCACTGCCTGCCGAGGTGCGCCGCTATTACTTCCCCAGCGTCACACACGGCGGCTCATACGTCGGCGGCTTTCCGCCGAAGGGCGAAAAGCGCTATCCGGGAGCGCCCAATTGCACCCTTCCGGGCAATCCCAACCCGTCGACCGATACAAGGCGCGCGCTGCTCCAGGCACTTGCCGCGTGGGTGAGCAACGGCACGGCCCCACCGCCCAGCCGCTATCCGACGATCGCCGCGGGCGATCTCGTGCCACCGACCGCCCGCTCGATCGGTTGGCCGGCGATCCCGGCGGCGCCGACGCCCGACGGGAAGTTCAATGACTTCCTCGACTATGATTTCGGCCGAAGCTTCAATTATCGCGACCTGTCGGGCGTGCTCGAACGACAGCCGCCAGCGATCCGCCAGACGATCCCGTCGCTCGTTCCGCGGGTCGACAAGGACGGCAACGAAACCTCCGGGGTGCCCTCGGTGCAGTTGCTGGTACCGCTGGGTACCTACACTGGCTGGAACGAGTCCACTGCCGGTTTCGGGCGCGGGGGCGGATGCGGCTTCTTCGGCGGGTTCATCCCCTTCGCTCGTACTGAAGCAGAGCGACGCGCCACCGGCGATCCGCGACCTTCGTTGGAAGCGCGCTACGGCGATCACGCAGGCTTCGTGGCGCGCGTCAGGGCCGTGGCCGCCCAGCAGGTTGCCGCGGGTTGGCTCATCGCAGCCGACGAGAGCAGGCTGGTTGCCGAAGCAGAGGCGAGCGAGGTCCTTCGCTGAGGTCCTTGCCCTAGTTCGTATCCACATTCAGGATTCCCAAACCGGTTGAAGGCTGATTCATAGGCATCCGTGTGGAGACGCGGGGCGAGTGATGGGGATCAAGCGGTATGAGCTGAGCGAGGCGCAATGGTCACGGATTGCGTCGCTGGTTCCGGGCAAGACGACCGATCCCGGCCGAACGGGCGCCGATAACCGCCTGTTCGTAAACGGATGTTTGTGGGTGCTGCGCTCTGGTGCCCATTGGTGCGATCTTCCGGACCGCTACGGCAAGTGGAAGACGGTGCACCGACGCTTCAGTCGCTGGTGCCATGCCGGCGTCTGGGAGCGGGTGTTCGAGGCGCTGACGGCGGACCGGGACAACGAGTATCTGATGATCGACAGCACGATCGTTCGCGCTCACCAGCAGTCGGCGACCGGAAAAGGGGGGGCAAGGACCAGGCGCTGGGGCGTTCCCGAGGGGGACTGACCACCAAAATCCACATGCTCGCCGACACGTTCGGTCGGCCCCTGCGGTTCCGGATCACACCCGGGCAAGCCAGCGACATCGCCTCTGCGTCCGGACTGCTCGAAGGCCAGCGCGGGGGAGCGGTGCTCGCCGACAAGGCGTATGATAGCAACGACTTGCGCAGCCGGATCGCTGCGATGCACGCCAAGGCGGTTATCCCATCCAAGCGTAACCGAAAGGTCGCCATCCCGCACGATGCCGGCATCTACAAGCATCGCAACCAGATCGAGAGATGCTTCAGTCGCCTCAAGCACTTCCGCCGCTTCGCCACCCGCTACGACCGACGCATCATCCACTTCAACGGCTTCGTCCACCTCGTCGCCGCCATGATCTGGCTACGCTGAATGTCGATACGGCCTAATATGGATCTCTTCGGACGCCGATGACCGCTTTTGAGCGATTGATGAAACTTGTCGAAGCAACGGATTGCAGGGCACCGTCAAACCAAATGCACCTGCTGGAAATCGGGTGAGGGTGGGGTAGGGCGGGGTTATGCCTCGCCCGCGCAAGCCTGCCTCACCGTTCCGCTACTTTAACTCCTCGCCGGAGGTGATCCGGCTGGTGGTGCTGATGTACGTACGCTTCCCGTTGTCGCTGCGGAACGTAGAGGATCTGTTGTTCGAGCGCGGGATCGACATCTGCCA
>CAJYSA010000072.1 GCA_913777325.1 uncultured Sphingomonas sp.
GATCTAGTACGGTGACTGGAGTTCAGACGTGTGCTCTTCCGATCTAGCAGGACATCGGTGCCAGCCAGATCAACGAGGCGATCCAGCAGCTCGACAAGGTGACGCAGCAGAACGCCTCTGCCTCCGAGCAGATCTCCTCGACCTCCGAGGAGCTCGCCAGCCAGGCCGAGGAACTGCAGGAAAGCATCGCCTTCTTCCGCGTCGATGGCGGCAACATGCGCCGTCCCGCCGCCCGTGCGGCCCGGGCTCCGGCGACCCGCGCGGCATCGACCGCCAAGGCCAAGGCACCGGCCAAGCAGACGGTGGCCGAGCAACAGGCGCGCGTGCGCGGCTTCGCACTCGACCTCTCCACCGGCGGCCCGGATGGCGAAGACGCCGAATTCGGACGGGCGGCATGATCGCCGCCGGACAGGACCTGCAGGTCGTCGTGTTCGGCCTGGCGGAGGAGAAGTTCGCGCTCCCGGTGCATACGGTGCGTGAGATCCTGGACCATCGTTCCGCGTTTCGGATGCCGGATGCGCCGAACTGGCTGCTGGGTCTGACCGACGTGCGCGGTCAGTCGGTGCCGATGATCGATCTGCGGGCGCGACTGGGAATGCCGGTCGCCGAGGCGACGCTGGCGACACGGGTGCTGGTGGTGGAGGTGCCGGTCGCCGGCACCGCCCCGCTGGCGCTGGGACTGGTCGTCGATCGCGTGCTCGACGTCAGCAGCTTCGGCGCCGCCGCAGTCGAACCGTCGCCGGACCTGGGTGGACGTTGGCGCTCCGAGCATGTCGAGGCGATCCTGCGTCGTGACGACGGGTTCGTCGCCCTTCTGGACATCGCGCGCATCTTCGCGCGCGATCACCATCGGCTTCAGGGTGACGACCGCCACGGGGCGCTCGCGGCGTGAGCGCCGCAGCGGCCGCCAGGACAGCGGGCGAGGATACGCTGTCGCCACGCGACTTCGATCGGCTGTCGCGCTACATCTACACGGAGGCGGGCATCCGTCTGCCTCCGGCCAAGCTGACGATGATCGAGGGGCGGTTGCGCCGCCGGGTCCGTGCGACCCGTGCGGACAGCCTCGACGCTTATTGTGCCTGGCTGTTCGAGGGGGATCACCTCGAGCAGGAAAAAGAGCATCTGCTGAACGCCGTCACGACCAACAAGACCGACTTCTTCCGCGAACCCAAGCATTTCGACTATCTGACGCAGCAAGCTCTGCCGGCGATGCGTGCCGAGGGGCGTCGGCGACTGCGCGTGTGGAGCGCCGCCTGCTCGACGGGCGCGGAGCCCTATACGATCGCGATGCTGCTCGATGCCTATGCGCGTGACCATGACGGGCCGGACTATGCGATGCTGGCGACCGATCTGGACACCGACGTTCTGGCGACCGCGCGGCGCGGCATCTACCCTGCGGCGATGGTCGATCCGGTGCCGGCGGCATTGCGTCAGCGCTACGTGCTGCGTCCGCGCGCAAAGGGGCGCGACGACGTGCGGATGGCGCCCGAGCTGCGCGCTGCGATCGGGTTCGGTCGGTTGAACCTGATGGACGATCATTATCCCGTCGGGGAGCCGATGGACATGATCTTCTGTCGCAACGTCCTGATCTACTTCGACAAGCCGACGCAAGAGCGCGTGGTGCGACGTCTGGCCTCATGCCTGCGTTCCGGCGGGCTGATGTTCCTGGGCCATTCGGAATCGATCGCGGGCTTCACCCTTCCCCTCAAGCCGGCGGCCAACACCGTCTTCAGGAAGATCTGACGGCCATGAAAAAGACCAGAGTGCTCGTGATCGACGACAGCGCCAGCGTCCGCCAGGCGATGACCGCGATCCTGTCCGCCGATCCGCAGATCGAAGTGATCGGGGCCGCCGCCGATCCGTTCGCCGCCGCGCGGTACATGCAGGGCGAGGTGCCCGACGTCATCACGCTTGATGTGGAGATGCCGCGCATGGACGGCATCACGTTCCTGCGCCGGTTGATGGCGCAATGCCCGGTGCCGGTCGTGATGTGCTCATCGCTGGTCGAAGAGGGATCGGAGACGTTGCTGCAGGCGCTGGAGGCCGGCGCGGTCGACGTGATCCTGAAGCCGCGCGTCGGTGTTGCCGATCATCTCGCCGAGGCGCATTTGATGATCCGCGAGACGGTGAAGGGCGCGGCGCGCGCGCGGCTGGGCGCCCGTCGCTCCGCGCACGTGCGCGCGCCCGCGCAGAAGCTGTCGGCCGACGCGGTGTTGCCGCCGCCCAACGGACGCGCGATGAGCAAGACGACCGAGATGGTCGTGTGCATCGGCGCTTCGACCGGTGGGACCGAGGCGCTGCGCGAGGTGCTGGAGGCACTGCCCGCCAATTCGCCCGGTATCGTGATCGTCCAGCACATGCCCGAAAGCTTCACGCGCGCGTTCGCCAAGCGGCTGGACGGGCTGTGCGAGATCGACGTGAAAGAAGCCGAGGACGGCGACACCGTGATGCGCGGTCGCGCGCTGATCGCGCCGGGCGGTCTGCGTCACACGATGCTGGAGCGCCAGGGCGCGCGCTATGTCGTGTCGGTGAAGGAAGGGCCGCTGGTCTCCCGGCATCGCCCGTCGGTCGACGTGCTGTTCCGCTCCGCCGCGCGCAACGCGGGGTCGAACGCGGTGGGTATCATCATGACCGGCATGGGAGACGATGGCGCACGCGGGTTGCTGGAGATGAAGCAGGCGGGGGCGCGGACGTTCGCGCAGGACGAGGAGACGTCGATCGTGTTCGGGATGCCGAAGGAGGCGATCGCGCGCGGGGCCGCCGACAAGATCGTCCCGCTGAATCGCGTCGCCAAAGAGCTGCTGACCGCAACCGCGCGCTGACGGAAGAAAGGACAAGAGGATGCTGTTGGCCAAGATCGACCCCGCAACCGCCACCGCATTGCCGCTCGGCACCCTTGCCGACGATCTCGACGCGCTGATCGCGGATCTGGAATCGCGGTTTCGATCGATCGGCGAGACGCTGGCCTCGACGATCGATACGGTCGACCGGATGGCGACCGGGCTGGACGAGGTACAGCGCGCGCTCTCGCCCGAGGTGGCGGGCGCGGCGGTCGACAAACTGCGCCAGGCCGCGCACCGGCTAGGCACGCTGCCGCAACAGCGCCGCCAACGCGCCGGGCAGATCGGTGCACTGACGCTGCGCACGCGCGAGTTGCGGGAGTTACTGTCCGACGTGGCGGAGCTGCTGCGCACGCTCAGCATCTACGGCATGAACATCAAGATCGCGTCGTCGGGCGAGATGTCGTTCGTGCAGTTCGCTACCGGCATGGAGGGCAAGCTGGACAGTGGACGCCGCGAGCTGAAGCAGTTCGCGCAGGAGCTCGACAGCTTCGGCACCGTCGTGCGCGATGTGAAGGAGGCCGACGACCTGCTCGCCGACGAATGCCGCAAGGTGCCGGCAACCGTTCCGGGCGAGCTGTCGGGCAATGCCGACGTGCTGGAACGGCATCTGGAGGCGACCGGGCGGATGGCGCGCGACGTGCGCGGGATCATGCAGAAGGTGCAGGGCGAAGTGGCGCAGATCCTGGGCGCGATCCAGGTCGGCGACAGTGTGCGCCAACGCATCGAACATTGCGTCGCCATCCTGCGCGCCGCGCAGCGTGAGGCGCAGGCTCCCGGCGCGAGCGCACATCTGTCGCGGTTGGTGGCGGCGCAGATGGCGGAGATTGCCGAGGATTTCCGGCGGGAGATGAACGCGCTGGTCGCATCACTGGCGCGGCTCGGTCCGTTGGCCGAGGATCTGATGGGCATCGTGGCCGCTCAGGCGCATGGCGAGGAAAGCGAGGCGCTCGCCAAATTGCAGAGCGGCATCGCGGGGCTGGGCCACGTCACTGGGCGCTTGTCCGAGGCCGATCGGCAGTTGGAGGGGCTGACTGCCTTTGTTGCCAATACGATCGCCGACCTGTCGCGCGGGCTGGGCCGGATTCAGCGGATCGCGATGGACGTGCAGGACATTTCCACCAACACCCGGCTGCTGTGTCGCCGACACGGCATCATCGGGCGCGCGGTGGCGGTGATCGCGACCGAAGTAAACCCGTGCGCGACACGGCTGACGCGGCTGAGCAGCGACATCGAGCGCGTGGTGCAATCGCTGGGAATGCTCGATCTGCGTCCAGGCGACGCACAGGCGACGGGTTCGACCGGCGCGCTCGACGATGCGCTGGCGGTGGTCCGCAGTGCGTGCGAAACCTCCGACCAGGCGGTGTCCAGCGGCGGGGACGAGGCGCGGCGGATCATCGCCACGCTGCAGAACGACGTGGGCGCGCTGCAGCGCGAGCAGGAATTCGCCAACCGTCTCGACGTCGGTGCCGTGGCGCTCAATCGCCAGGCGGCCGAGGAACCGCTGACCGCGGCCGACGAGGAAGCGCTACATCGGCTGCTGCCGTGGGCTGCGGGCCTCTACACCATGGCCTCGGAACGCGCGGTTCATGCCGCGTTCCTGTTGCCCGGCATGGAGCAGCCCGCCGCGCCCCCGGCGGCGGTGTTCGACGAAGACGACGGGCTGTTCTGACGCGATCGCGTCAACCGCAGGTGAACCGCACCACGGCGCCGCGCGCATCGCGCTCGACGTTGAGCCGGTCGGGACGGAAGTCCATCGTCACCGCATCGCCGGTCGTATAACTGCGTACCGTGCGTGCGCCGCTGCGACGTTGCGCCGTGGCGGTGACCGCCGCGGCGAGGCGCCCCACCAACGCCTGCACGACATTGGCGTCGCATTGCACGCCAGGCGCGGTGCCCGTTGCAACGGGCACCGCCGGCGCGGCGCACGCGCCCAGGCCCAGCAGCGCGACGAGCGCGACCGCGCGGGTCACGCCGCCGCCCCGGTGCGCGTCATCGTCAATCGACCGTCCTGGACCGCGAACGCCATCCGCCCCTCGACGAGATCGAGCGCGTCGCGCCCGAACTGGTCGAAGCGCCAACCCTGCAGGATCAGCAAGCCTTGCCGCTGCCCGGCGGCCAGCAGCTCCAGCTCGTCGCCGCGCGCCAGCAGGCGCGGCGCGACGTCGATGTCACGGGCGCGGATCTTGAGCAACAGCTTCAGCAGATCGGCAACCAAGGCGCCCTCCTTGCCGAGGCCCGGCCTGCGATCTTCACGCGGCGGCATCTCGTCATCGGGCAACGGGCGCGCGCCCTCGATCGCGGCCATCAGCCGCGCGCCGATGTCGTTGCCTGCCCAAGTCTGCGACAGGCCGCGCACCTTGGCCAAATCCGCCTGTTTGCGCGGCGCATGGCCGGCGAGATCGGCGATCGTCTCATCCTTCACGATCCGTCCGCGCGGCAAATCCTTCGCCTGCGCTTCCAGCTCGCGCCACTTGGCGATCGCCTTCAAACGCCCCAGCACTTCGGGCTTGCGGCTCGACACGCGAACGCGCTTCCATGCGACATCAGGGTCGTTGGCGTAATTGGCGGGGTCGGCAAGCCGCTCCATCTCCTGATCCAGCCATGCGCCGCGCCCGGTTTTGCGCAGCCGCTCCAGCATTTTCGGGAAGATCTTCGACAGATGCGTCACGTCGCCGATCGCATATTCGATCTGCCGCGCGTCGAGCGGGCGGCGGGCCCAATCGGTGAAGCGCGCGCCCTTGTCGATCTGCACGCCCAGCCAACTGTCGACCAGGTTCGAGTAGCCGATCTGCTCGCCCTGGCCCAGCGCCATTGCCGCGACCTGCGTGTCGAATAGCGGGTGGGGAGTGCGCCCGGTAAGATTGTAGATGATCTCGATATCCTGCCCGCCGGCGTGAACGACCTTCAGCACATCGTCGTTATCGACCAGCAGGTCGAGCAGCGGCCCCAGGTCGATGCCCGGCGCCATTGGATCGATCGCGGCAGCTTCCTCGGTATCCGCGATCTGGATCAGGCAGAGTTCCGGGTAATAGGTACTCTCACGCATGAATTCCGTGTCGACGGTGACGAACGGGGCTTGCGAAAGGCGCGCGCACAGGTTGGCGAGGGTCGCGCTGTCGGTGATGAGCGGATGGACGTGCATAAGCCGCCGTCCATAGCCCCGTGCACGCGCCTTGACAAAGTGGGTTCCGACGGGGGAGGGCGACGCCTGTCAAAAACTCCCCGCTTCGCATCACGGCGGCGGCTTCAGTCAGAGATTACCCATGCACGCCTATCGCACCCACACCTGCGCCGCGCTGACCGCCGAACAGGCGGGGGACACCGTCCGCTTGTCCGGCTGGGTGCATCGCAAGCGCGACCACGGTGGCGTGCTGTTCGTCGACCTGCGTGACCATTACGGCATCACGCAGATCGTCGCCGACAGCGACTCGCCCGCGCTGGCGGTGCTGGACGGCGTACGCGTCGAGTCGGTGGTCACGATCGACGGCAGCGTGAAGCGCCGCTCGGAAGGCACCGTGAACGGCAATCTCGCGACCGGCGAGATCGAGGTCTATGCGCGCGGCGCGACCGTGCTGTCGGCGGCCGAAGAACTGCCGATGCCGGTGGCCGGCGAGCAGGAATATCCCGAGGATATCCGCCTGCGTTACCGCTTCCTCGATCTGCGCCGCGAGACGCTGCACGCCAATATCGTGCGCCGGACCAAGGTGATCTCCGACATGCGCCGCCGCATGGAGGATGCCGGCTTCACCGAATATTCGACCCCGATCCTGACCGCTTCCTCGCCGGAGGGCGCGCGCGACTTCCTGGTGCCCAGCCGCATCCACCCGGGCAAGTTCTACGCGCTGCCGCAGGCGCCGCAGCAGTACAAGCAGTTGCTGATGGTCGCTGGTTTCGACCGCTATTTCCAGATCGCGCCCTGCTTCCGTGACGAAGACCCGCGCGCGGATCGCCTGCCGGGCGAATTCTACCAGCTCGACCTGGAGATGAGCTTCGTCACGCAGGAAGAGGTGTGGGAGACGATGGAGCCGGTGATCGGGGGCATCTTCGAGACATTCGCCGACGGCCGTACCGTCACCCCAACCGGCCAGTTCCCCCGCATCCCCTATGACGAAGCGATGTTGAAGTACGGCAGCGACAAGCCCGACCTGCGCAATCCGCTGCTCATCACCGATGTTTCCGAGCATTTCACGACGTCGGGCTTCGGGCTGTTCGAACGGATCGTCGGTTCGGGCGGCGTCGTCCGCGCGATCCCGGCACCGGGCACCGCGGAGAAGAGCCGCAAGTTCTTCGACGAGATGAACGACTGGGCGCGCAGCGAGGGCCATGCCGGGCTCGGTTATGTCACCCGCAAGGGCGGCGAGTTCGGCGGACCGATCGCCAAGAACCACGGCACCGAGGGGATGGAGGCGCTATATGCCGCACTCGGGCTCGGGCCGGACGATGGGCTGTTCTTCGCGGCGGGCAATGCCGGTCAGGCGGCCAAGCTGGCGGGGCTGGCGCGCACGCGCGTTGCCGACCAGCTTGGCCTGATCGAGGAGGGCGCGTTCCGGCTGTGCTGGATCGTCGACTTCCCGTTCTACGAATATGACGAGGACGAGAAGAAGGTCGAGTTCGCGCACAATCCGTTCTCGATGCCACAGGGCGGGATGGATGCGCTGGCCGGGCAGGACCCGCTGACGATCAAGGCCTACCAATACGATCTGGTCTGCAACGGTTATGAGATCGCGTCGGGATCGATCCGCAACCAGTCGCCCGATCTGATGGTCAAGGCGTTCGAGTTGGTCGGACTGTCCAAGACCGATGTCGAGGAGCGGTTCGGCGGCCTGTATCGTGCGTTCCAATATGGCGCGCCACCCCACGGCGGCATGGCGGCGGGGGTCGACCGGATCGTCATGCTCGTGTGCGACGCGCAGAATTTGCGCGAAATCTCGCTGTTCCCGATGAACCAGCGCGCTGAGGATCTGCTGATGGGAGCGCCCTCGCCGGCGTCGGTCAAACAGCTGCGCGAGCTGAGCGTGCGCGTGACCGCCGAGGCACCGAAGAAGGATGCCACCGCGACCGTCAGCCCGCACGCGGGGTAATTCACGTCGTCGCCGCCGGCGTAGCGAAGCGATCCGCCGTGCCCGGCTGCGCACGGTGCGACGCGCGTGAATGAGGGCAACGGAAAAGCCGCTTCGACCCCGAAAGGTCGAAGCGGCTCTTTAGATGGTCGAGCCCTTACGCGGCTTCGTAATGGCCATCTTCTTGCAGCACGTTCAGCTTGCCGTCCTTGATCGCGAAGACGGCGCCGTGCAGCGTCAGCGATCCGTCGTTCAGCCGCTCCTGCACGAACGGGAAGGTCTTGAGGTTCTCGATCGATACCTTCACGCCTTCACGCTCCAGCGCGGTCTGACCATCGGGGCCGTCGCCGTGTTCGCCGATCACCTTTTCGCGCGCGTCATCGAGCAGCTTGATCCACTCGGCGACGAACCCGCCTTCGCCCGGCTTGGCATCGCGAAGCGCGCCCGACAGCGACGCCTTCACGCCGCCACACTGGCCATGGCCGAGCACAAGGATTTCATCCACCTTCAGCACGGTCACGGCGAATTCCAGCGCTGCCGATACGCCGTGCAGGCCGCCCGACGGATCGAACGGGGGCACCAGGTTCGCGACGTTGCGCACGACGAAGACCTCGCCCGGCGCGGTGCCGAAGATGGTGGCGGGGTCGACGCGGCTGTCCGAGCAGGCGATCACCATCACTGCCGGGGTCTGCCCCTCGGCCAGCTTGCTCCAGCTTTCGCGCTCCTCGATCCACTCGTTGCCGCGGAAGCGGTAATAGCCCTCGATCAGGTCGTGGAACTTTCTCATTCTACAACAGCCCTTCGTTGTTTCGGATGGAAGTAAACGCTATCTGCGACCCCATGAACGACATGACCCCGCTCCCGGCTCCGACGCGGCAACGCAAGCCCGACTGGATTCGGGTAAAAGCCCCGACCAGCGAAGGCTTCGCCGCGACCCGGGCGCTGATGCGCTCGAAAAGCCTGACCACGGTGTGCGAAGAGGCGGCTTGCCCGAATATCGGGGAATGCTGGACCAAGAAGCACGCGACCGTCATGATCCTGGGCGACACGTGCACGCGGGCCTGCGCATTCTGCAACGTGAAGACGGGGATGCCGCGCGCAGTCGATCCGATGGAGCCGCAGAACGTCGCCGATGCGGCGGCGCAGATGGGGTTGGCTCATATCGTGGTCACCTCGGTCGACCGTGACGATCTGCCCGATGGCGGCGCGAAACAGTTCGTAAAGGTCATCAAGGCCATTCGTCGTACCAATCCGCACACCACGATTGAAATCCTGACCCCCGATTTCCGCAACAAGCATGAGGCGGCGGTCGAGGCAATCGTCGCTGCGCGGCCAGACGTATATAATCACAATCTGGAAACGGTGCCGCGGCTGTATCCGACGATTCGACCTGGTGCGCGATACTATGCGTCGCTCCGGTTGCTGGAAAGCGTCAAGAAACTTGACCCATCGATCTTCACGAAGTCGGGCATCATGTTGGGTCTGGGCGAGGAACGCTTGGAAGTTCATCAGGTGATGGACGATATGCGCTCCGCCGACATCGATTTCCTCACCATGGGGCAGTATCTGCAGCCGACGCCGCGCCATGCGAAGGTCGCGGATTTCGTGACGCCGGCGGCCTTCGACGCCTTCGCGGCGATCGGGCGTGCGAAGGGCTTTCTGCTGGTCGCATCGTCCCCACTGACGCGGTCGAGCTATCACGCGGGCGATGATTTCGCGAAGATGAAGGCCGCGCGAGAGGCGAAGCTTGCCCAAGCATAGCGAGACCCGCCGGCTTCCTTACACGCCGGCGCAGATGTTCGATCTGGTGGCAGACGTGCGGCGCTATCCCGAGTTTCTGCCGTGGGTCAGCGCCATGCGCGTCCGCAAGGATACGCCCGACGAGACGCTGGCGGACATGATCGTCGGGTTCAAGGGGCTGCGCGAGACCTTCACGTCGAAGGTGACGAAGCAATGCCCCGAGACGATCCGCGTCGAATATATCGAGGGGCCCCTGAAATATCTCAATAACGACTGGCGGTTCTGCCCCGATGGGGAGAACGCGTGCCTCGTCGATTTCTCGGTCGACTTCGCGTTCAAGAACCGCATGTTCGAGATGCTGGCCGGGCAGGTGTTCGGCGTGGCGCTTCGCCGGATGATCGGTGCGTTCGAGGAGCGCGCCGCCAAGCTTTACGGCGCGTCGGGCAACAGCAGTTCCAGCGCGCACAGCGCCGCCTGAAGCCGGACACCACCGCGTCCGATATCGCCGAAGAAGCGCTTGTCGGCGACCACGTCCGCCGGGTCGCCGCCGCGCTCGGCGCGTGCGAAGACGACGGTGCCGACCGGCTTCTTCTCGCTGCCGCCGCCCGGCCCCGCGACGCCGGTGATGGCGACCGCCACATCGGCGTCCGACCGGGCGAGCGCGCCCTGCGCCATGCTCCACGCCACCGCGATCGATACAGCGCCGAAGGTGTCGAGCACATCTCCGCTGACGTTCAACAATTGCTGCTTGGCGGAATTCGAATATGTGACGAATCCGGCCTCCAGCACCTCCGAGGAACCGGGGATCTCCGTCAGGGCGGCGGCGACCAGCCCGCCGGTGCAGCTTTCCGCCACTGCTACACGGCGCCCGGCGGCACGATTCGCCTCTACCACGCGGCGCGCGGCATCGACCAGTTCAGGGGGTAGCGTCAGCTCGCTCATCGCGTCGCTCCGACGGTGCAGACCGGTAGATCGGGGATGTCGGTGCGCTTGCCCTTGTTCTTCTCGGCCTTGAGATATTGCAGCGTGGCGACGACGATCCCGGCGGTGTTGCGCGCCGGCAGCGGCTCCAGCAACGTCACCAGCCGGTCGAGCGTCGGGCAATCGCCGGGCTGGATGCGCCCGGTGATCTGCGGCGCAAAGATCGATGTAAGCATCGGGCGCGCATAGTCGCTGAGCAGCAGCAGTTCCACCGCCGGATCGCTCAGCTTCGCGATCGCGGTGCGCGCCGCTGGCCAGGCGCGGTCAGCCTCGCGATCGTATTTGGCCAGGAAATCACCGCTCTGCCGCTTGAGGAGACTTGTGGCGGGGAGTGCGGCGCACACTCGCCCGGCATCCCGGATGATCTCCGGCATCGCCACCAGCGCAATCGATTCGGCATCGGCGGTGTTCAGGCAGGGTGTCTGTGCCGCCGCGACTGGCGCGAATAGTAAGGCGGCGAGTGCCGCAAGGCCCGCGATGCGCCTCATGCTCGCCCCCCGCGCGGCAATTCGACCGTCGCGACCGCCTGGGCCGCGATGCCTTCGCCGCGGCCCGTGAATCCCAGTCGTTCGGTGGTGGTCGCCTTCACGCTGACCCGATCGGTCGAGAGCGCCAGAAGTTCCGCGACTCGCGCCTGCATCGCGGCGCGATACGGCCCGATCTTGGGCGCCTCGCACATCAGCGTCAGGTCCACGAAGGTGATCCGGCCGCCGCGTGCCTCGACCAGCGAGCGGGCGTGGGCGAGGAATTGCCCCGACTCGGCGCCACGCCATTGCGGATCGCTGGGCGGAAAATGCGTGCCGATGTCTCCAGCGGCGATCGTGCCGAGCACCGCATCGGTGATCGCGTGCAGCGCGACATCGGCGTCGCTATGCCCGGACAGACCCTGATGATGTGGGATCAGGACGCCGCCCAGCCACAGCTCCTCGCCATCCTCCAGCCGATGCACATCGAAACCGCTGGCCGAGCGAGTCTCGGTCGCAACACGCGCCTCCGCGGCGGCGAAGTCGGCGGGATAGGTGATCTTGTCGAGCATGGCATCCCCTTCCACCATCGCCACCGCCTTGCCCAGGGCGCGGACCATCTGCGCATCGTCGGTGGCGATTGTCCCGTCCCAGGCGGCGTGAGCGGCGAGGAGTGTATCGCGGCGAAACGCCTGCGGGGTCTGCACCCGACGTAGACGATCACGCGGCACGGTCGCGCCATCCGTTGCCACCAGCGTATCGGCGACCGGAAGGACCGGGATCGCGCCGTCATGATCGTCGAGTGCAGACAGCAGCCGGTCGACCACTGCCGTCGGCACGAAGGGCCGCGCGGCATCGTGGATCAGCACGCGCGTCGCATCGCCCAGCGCGGCGAGTCCTGCTGCGACGCTGTCGCGCCGTTCCGCGCCGCCCGTCACCCACTCGGCGTGCGAGAGCGCCGCGCGCAACAAGGGTTCCTGCCCCGGCGCGATCGCGACGAGCACGCGATCGATCGCGGGATGCGCGGCGAGCGCGTCATGGCTCCACGCCAGCATCGCGCGACCGGCGACGGGGGAGAATTGCTTGGGGAGAGGGCTGCCGCTGCGGGAGCCGGTGCCGGCGGCGACGATGAGGGCGACCGTGGTCATGCGTGCGCCCTAGCCCGTCCTGACGCACGCGTCACCCCGCTGCCGGCCTTGGCGCCGGCGTGCCGGCATTTGCGCAGAGCTTGCCAGAATCAGCCAATTACCCTATCTGCCTGTTTTTCAGGCAGCCCCGAAACCCTATGCTTCGACCCATTCAGATCGGCGATGTCCGGATCGACGAACCCGTCGTGCTCGCGCCGATGACCGGTGTGACCGATCAACCGTTCCGTACGCTCGTCCGCCGTTATGGCTCGGGCCTCAACGTCACCGAGATGATCGCCAGTCAGGCCGCGATCCGCGAGACGCGTCAGTCGATCCAGAAGGCGGCGTGGCATTTGTCCGAAGAGCCGGTGTCGATGCAGCTTGTCGGTTGTACGCCCTATGAGATGGCGGAGGCGGCAAAGCTTGCGCGCGACAAGGGCGCTGCGATCATCGACATCAACATGGGTTGTCCGGTCCGCAAGGTGACCAACGGCGATGCCGGATCGGCGCTGATGCGCGACCTGAAGCTGGCGACGCAGTTGATCGAGGCCATCGTGAAGTCGGTGGAGGCGCCGGTGACGCTGAAGATGCGGATGGGGTGGTGTCACGACAGCCTCAACGCGCCGGAACTCGCGCGGATCGCCGAGGATCTCGGCGTGAAGATGGTGACCGTCCACGGGCGTACCCGCAACCAGATGTACAAGGGCAGCGCCGACTGGCGCTTCATTCGCACCGTCAAGGATGCGGTGTCGATCCCGGTGATCGCGAATGGCGACATCTGCTCGATCGAGGACGCCGAGGCGGCGCTGGAACAATCGGGTGCCGACGGCATCATGATCGGTCGCGGTGCTTACGGCCGACCGTGGCTGCTGGGGCAGGTAATGCACTGGCTGCGGACGGGCGAGCGGATGCCGGATCCGTCGCTGGACGAGCAATATCGCGTCATTGCCGAACATTATGAGGCGATGCTGGTGCATTACGGCACCTTCACGGGCGTCAACATGGCGCGCAAGCACATCGGTTGGTACACCAAGGGGCTGAACGGCTCCGCGGAGTTCCGCAATCGCGTCAACCAGGAGCCGGATGCAGACCGCGTCAAGGCGATGCTGGCCGACTTCTATGCGCCGTATCGGTTGAGCGCGGCGGCGTGATGCTCGCGCCGCGCGGACCGGACGCGGCGGAGCTGCTGGCAGCGCTGCCCGTCGCGGTCCTGATGGTCGATGACGAGGATCGAATCGCGCGCGTCAATGCGGAGTGCGAGACGCTGCTGAACCTGTCGGAGCGCGCGATGCTGGGCCAGCCGCTCAGCACGGTGCTGTGCTTCCCCGATGCCGAGGCGCGGCGTGACGCGCATGCCTTCGCGATCTTCGACGCCGATGTGGAGACGGTCCGGGGGCTGCGGCTCCGCGTCGACCTAATCGAGGCGGCGGTGATCGACCATCCCGGGTGGCGCGCGATCACGCTTCATCATGCCGGGGCGTCGCGTCGGCTGGGTGTTTCGACCGACCGGGCGGCCGCGGCCCGCTCGGCGGTGGGGGCCGCGGCGATGCTCGCGCATGAGATCAAGAACCCGCTCTCGAGCATCCGCGGCGCGGCGCAACTGATCGCCGATGGCGTCGACATCCCAGAGCTGACGAAGCTGATGATCGCCGAGGTCGACCGCGTCGCCGCGCTGATCGATCATATGGAGGATTTCACCGACGCCCGCCCGCGTGAGGTCGCGCCGATGAACATCTACCCGCTGCTCGCCCACGCGCGTGGTGTGGCGCAGGCCGGTTTCGCGCGCGGCATCGTGATCGAGGAGCGCTACGACCCGTCGTTGCCGCAGGCGATGGGGAACAGCGACTCGCTGTTGCAGGTGATCGTCAACTTGCTGAAGAACGCCGCCGCCGCGCTGGGCGAGCGGGGCGAGCGGCGCATCACGCTGGCCACCGCCTACCGCCACGGCGTGACGGTCGCGGCGGGCAGGGGGCGAGGGCGTACGCCGCTGCCGATCGAGATTTGCGTGATCGACAGCGGCCCGGGCGCCCCCGCCGACATCGCGGACCATCTGTTCGATCCGTTCGTGTCGGGGCGACCGGAGGGCAAGGGGCTTGGCCTCGCGCTGGTCGACAAGCTGGTGCGCGACATGGGAGGGATCGTGCAATATTCGCGTGAGGGCGTGCCGCACCAGACGGTGTTCCGGATTCTGCTTCCCAGGGCAAGCGCATGAGGCGGGTCCTTCTGGTCGACGACGATGATGCGATCCGCACCGTCGTTGCCCATGCGCTGCGCCGCGCCGGTTATGAGGTGCGTACCGCCGCCAGCCTGGCGGAGCTGAAGCGCGAACTGCAGACCCATCCGCCGCATGTGCTGCTGACCGACGTGGTACTGCCCGACGGCGACGGGATCGATCATGCCGGGCAGGTGCTGGCCGATCACCCCGAGCTGCCTGTGATCGTGCTATCGGCGCGCAACACGCTGACCACCGCGGTTCGCGCGACCGAGGCAGGCGCGTATGATTACCTGCCCAAGCCATTCGATCTCGACACGCTGACCCGTGCCGTCGCTGCCGCGCTCGCGCGTCGTGCGGCATCGGGGCAGGCGGAGGCGGCAGAGGAGGACCCATCGCTGCCGCTGATCGGGCGCTCGCCCGCGATGCAGGACGTGTATCGGGTGATCGCGCGCGTCGTTTCCAACGACCTGACCGTGCTGGTGTCGGGCGAATCGGGGACCGGCAAGGAGCTGGTGGCACGCGCGATCCACGATCTTGGCGCGCGCCGCGCCGCGCCGTTCGTGCCGATCAATATGGCCGCGATCCCGCGTGAGCTGATCGAGGCCGAATTGTTTGGGCACGAACGCGGTGCGTTCACCGGGGCGGCGCAGCGGAACGCCGGACGGTTCGAGCAGGCGGCGGGGGGCACGCTGTTCCTGGACGAGATCGGCGACATGCCGATCGAGGCGCAGACGCGACTGCTGCGCGTGCTGCAATCCGGCGAATTCACCACCGTGGGCGGCGCGCGCACGATCCGCGCCGACGTACGCATCGTGGCCGCCACGAACCGCGATCTGCAGCAGGCGGTCGCCGGCGGGCAGTTTCGGGAGGATCTGTACTACCGGCTGAACGTGGTGCCGATCGCGCTGCCCGCGCTGCGGGAGCGTCGCGGCGATGTCGCGGAACTCGCCCGGCACTTTCTGGAACGCGCCGCCGCCGAAGGGCTGCCGCGCAAGACGCTCGACATCGATGCGGTCGCCGTGCTGGAGGCGCATGATTGGCCCGGCAACGTCCGCGAGTTGGAAAACCTGATGCGGCGGCTCGCCGCGCTCTCACGCGACGACCGGATCGGTGCTGCCGAGTTGCGCGTGACCATTGGTGGCGGGGCGGCGCCCGATGCCGCGCCCGATCCGGGGATCGAGGCGGCGGTGCTGGCGATGATCGAACGGCTGGCCCGCCAGGAGCCGCGCGCGTTGGACGACGGGTCGCTTTACGCGCGGATCATCGGCGAGGTAGAGCGTCCGCTGATCGAAGCGATGCTGGCGCGGCACGGCGGGAATCAGCTGCGCGCCGCACGGGCGATCGGGCTGAACCGCAATACGCTGCGCAAGCGTCTGGACATGCTCGGGATCGACGTCTGAGCTGCGGCGTCGTGCCGTCGGGGCCGGCCATCTACGACGCGTCGTTGCCTGATCGGGATCACTTGCACGCGATTATGTGTTTTCCATGCAACACCGATGTTGTAGCAAAGGTGCGATGTTCGCAGGAGTGACGTCTTCCTCCTCTTCCCCGCCGATCGGCGGACGCCGCGTCGGCGTGACGCCGGCGGTCGAGCTGACGGTGCTGGCCACCGCAGTGGCGGTCGCTACCGGAAGCTATTTCGCGCTGCGTGGGGAGGGCGATCCCGGGCGGCTGCTGGGCGCCGAGCTCGTCGCTTCGCTGCTGGTCGCCAACCTCGTCGCCGGCATCGCGTTGATGATGCTGCTGGGGCGACGGATCGCGCTCAACCGCGCCGCGCGTTCACCGGTGGGAGCGGGCGGGCGGCTGCACGTGCGGCTGGTGCTGCTGTTCTCGCTGGTCGCGGCGGTGCCGGCGCTGCTGGTGACGATCTTCGCCTCGCTGCTGTTCCAATATGGCGTGCAATTCTGGTATTCTGACCGGGCGCGCGGCATGTTCGAGAACGCCGCGTCGATCGCGCAGGAAAGCTACCGGCAGGAAGTGGAGCGCGTGTCGCGCGCGGCGACCGTCATGGCCGGCGATCTTGCGGGCTACCTGCGCGAGATGCCGATCGACAGCGACCGTTTCCAGGCGGGGCTCGGTTATCAGGTCTATGTCCGCAACCTTTCCGAGGTGCTGATCGTCCAGCGCGGCTCCGATGGCGAGTTGCGGACGCTGGCCTTCGTGAATCCCTACGAGGTTGACCTGCGGCGGTTCATCAAGCCGGCGATGCTGCGCGAGCTCGACGCCGGTGCGAGTGCCGTGGTGGTGCGCGGATCCAATCGCACCGGCGCGGTAACCAAGCTGGATTATCAGCCGAATACCTATCTCTATACGGCGCGCGTGATCGACCAGTCGGTCGAAACCCAGATGGATCGCGGCAATGCGGTGCTGGCCGACTATCGTCAGCTGATCGCGCGCGCACGGTCGTTGCAGTTGCGTTTCAATGCCGCGTTGCTGATCGTCTCGCTGCTGATCGTCGGCGTGGCGGTATGGATCGCGTTGACGGTTGCCGATCGGCTCGTTCGCCCGGTCGGCGAACTGGTCGATGCCGCGCGGCGGGTGGAGGGGGGCGACCTGTCGGCGCGCGTCACCGAAACGCTGGCGCGCGACGAGATCGGCACATTGTCGAACGCCTTCAACAGTATGACCGCACGGCTGGTGGCGCAGAATACCGCGCTGGTCACCGCAAACGCGCAGCTCGACAGCCGCCGCGCACTGATCGAGGCGGTGATGTCAGGCGTGTCGGCCGGCGTGATCTCGATCGATGCGAAGGATCGGACGATCCGCTTGATCAACAGCTCGGCCCAGACGCTGATGGGGTTGGCAGAGCCGCCGGTTGGGCGCAAGCTGCGCGACGTCGCACCGGAACTGGACGCGTTGCTCGACCAGCCGGGCCGCGAGGCGGCGGTGCAGTTGAACGTCGCGGGCGAGATGCGCACGTTCGCGGCGCGGATCGCGCGCGACGGCAGCGGGCCGATCATCACCTTCGACGACATTACGCAGCAACTGACCGATCAGCGTCGTGCCGCCTGGGCCGACGTGGCGCGGCGGATCGCGCATGAGATCAAGAATCCGTTGACCCCCATCCAGCTCGCCGCCGAACGGCTCCAGCGCCGCTATGGCAGCAAGATCGATGCCGCCGATCCCACCTTCGCACGGCTCACCGACACGATCGTGCGGCAGGTGGGCGATCTTCGCCGGATGGTCGATGAATTCTCCTCGTTCGCCCGCATGCCCAAGCCGGTGTTCCGCGAGGAGTCGCTGATCGACATCGCGCGACAGACGATGTTCCTGCATGAGGTGGCGCACCCGGGGATCCGCTTCGTGCTGGACCACGGCGATCCCGCGCCGTCGCTGGTGTGTGACCGCCGCCAACTCGGGCAGGCGCTGACCAACATCGTCAAGAATGCGGTGGAGGCGGTCGAGGAAGCCGATGCCAGCGAGGGCGGGGTGACGATGACGCTGGCGGAGGGTGAGGGACGGGTGACGATCGCGGTGGCCGACACCGGCGTCGGCCTTCCGTTAGAGCGCGACCGCATCGTCGAGCCGTATATGACCACCCGTGCGCGCGGCACCGGGCTGGGCCTCGCGATCGTCAAGAAGATCGTCGAGGAGCATTTCGGCACGATGACCTTCGCCGATCGCCCCGGCGGGGGCACGATCGTTACACTGTCATTCGACACTGCGCCGTTGGCCGCGCTGGCCAGCGATGATCATCTTCCTTCCCACGACGACGATCGCACGATCGCCGCGTTGACCAGAAATCGGATCTGAGCCTTATGGCGATCGACATCCTCGTCGTCGACGACGAACTCGACATCCGCGAACTCGTGGCCGGGGTGCTGGAGGACGAAGGCTATGACACGCGCATGGCCGGCGACAGCGACGCCGCGCTGGAGGCGATCGCGACTCGGCGGCCAAGCCTGGTGCTGCTCGACGTGTGGTTGCAGGGCTCGCGGCTCGACGGGCTGGACCTGCTGGAAGAGATCAAGCGTCGCGATCCCTCGATTCCGGTGCTGGTGATCTCGGGCCACGGCACGCTCGACACCGCCGTGGCGGCGATCCGGAAGGGGGCGGCCGATTTCATCGAGAAGCCGTTCCAGGCCGAGCGCCTGCTGCTGATGGTCGAGCGTGCGACCGAGACCGAGCGGCTGCGCGCCGAAGTCGCCTCGCTGCGCGCCGCGACCGGGCGCGGGACGGACCTCACCGGCAGCTCCACGGCGGTGAATGCCGTGCGCGCGACGCTGAAGCGCGTTGCCGCGACGGGCAGCCGCGTGCTCATCATGGGGCCGGCGGGGGTCGGCAAGGAGGTGGCCGCGCGGCTGCTGCACGGCTGGAGCCAACGGGCGCACGCCAATTTCGTGATCGCCAGCACGGCAGGCATGAACCCGGAGCGGATCGAGGAGGAGTTGTTCGGGGTGGAGGACGGGGGCGATCTGGTCCGCACCGGCCTGCTCGAACAGGCGCATGGCGGGACGCTGTTCCTCGACGAGATCGCGGACATGCCCGCCGCCACGCAGGCGCGGATCCTGCGCGTGCTGACCGATCAGAGCTTCACCCGGGTCGGCGGCACCCGCGTGGTGAAGGTCGACGTGCGCGTCGTGTCGGCTACCGCCCGCGACCTGAGCGTCGAAATCGCCGAGGGACGGTTCCGCGAGGATCTATACTATCGGCTCAACGTCGTCCCCGTGACGATCCCGCCGCTGGCCGAACGACGCGAGGACATCCCGGCACTGGTCGAGCATTTCGCCGCGCACTACGCCGCCGAGCGTCGCGTGCCGCCCCCCGAGATCGCCACCGATGCCTTGGTCGCGCTGCAATCCTACGAATGGCCGGGCAATGTCCGCGAACTGCGCAACGTGGTCGAGCGGACGATCATCCTGGCGCCGGGCGATCGGATCGGGCGGATCGACCTGGACCTGTTGCCCGCCGAGGTGCTGGGTACGCAGGATGCCGGCACGGGCGCCAGCGCGATCATGGGCGCGCCGCTGCGCGAAGCGCGCGAGACGTTCGAGCGTGAATATCTGCGGGTCCAGATCCGGCGTTTCTCCGGCAACATCTCGCGAACGGCCAGCTTCATCGGGATGGAGCGCTCCGCACTCCATCGCAAACTGAAGCTGCTGGGCATCACCGAGACGCGCGAAGAATAAGGCGTCGCCGATCCCTAATAGGCGTGCGCCCGCCCGCTTGCTGTCCTTGCATCCTTCCATCGCACGACGGAGCGCTCCCACGCATCTGGACGCCGGCTAACCGGAACCCTAACTTAGGCCCGTCGCTTTCCGATGCGACGCAACCCGACGCCGGGAACGGCGCACGCGCGGGGAACCTCCCGCCAAGAACAAGGACACGCACTTCATGGCCGACAAGCAGACGTCGCTGCAGGATCTGTTCCTCAATGCGCTCCGCAAGTCCAAGACGCCCGTCACCATGTTCCTCGTCAAGGGGGTTAAGCTCCAGGGCATCGTCACCTGGTTCGACAATTTTTCGGTGCTGCTGCGGCGCGACGGACAGTCGCAGTTGATCTATAAGCACGCCATTTCCACGATCATGCCTGCCGGCCCGGTCGATGTCGCCGGCATCGTCGGACAGATGGGCGAGAACACCCGCAAGCAGCCGCTGTTGCAGGATATTTTCCTGTCGGCGGTCCGCAAGTCGGAAGACCCGGTCACGATGTTCCTGGTCAACGGTGTGATGCTGCAGGGTGCCATTGCCGGCTTCGACCTGTTCTGCATGCTGCTCCAGCGCGATGGCATGGCGCAATTGGTCTACAAGCATGCGGTCTCGACGATCCAGCCGTCGCGACCGCTGAACCTGTCCGCCGAGGGTGACGAGGAAGACGACAACGACGGGGAGGAATGAGACGCTGTCTGTGAGCACCGGCTTCGAGCGTGACCGCGACGACGATGTAACGCGCGGCGCGCGCGCCATCGTCGTCTACCCCGATCTCGGCGGATCGAGCCGCGATGCCGAGGCGCGGCTCGAGGAGACCGCCGGGCTGGCCGAGGCAATCGGGGTGGTCGTGGTGGACCAGGTCGCCCTACGCGTCCGAACGCCGCGCGCGGCGACGCTGATCGGCTCGGGCCAGATCGAGGAGCTTGCCGCCCGAGCGCGGATGGAGGAGGCGGCGCTCATCGTCGTCGACGGCAATCTGACGCCTATTCAACAGCGCAATCTCGAAACCGCGCTGGAGGCCAAGGTGATCGACCGTACCGGCCTGATCCTCGAAATCTTCGGTGAGCGCGCCGCGACTGCCGAGGGACGGTTACAGGTCGAACTCGCGCACCTCGATTATCAATCGGGTCGGCTGGTGCGTAGCTGGACCCACCTCGAACGTCAGCGCGGCGGCTTCGGCTTCCTGGGTGGGCCGGGCGAGACGCAGATCGAGGCCGATCGCCGGCTGATCCGCGACCGGATGGCGCGGCTGCGGCGCGAACTGGATCAGGTCACCCGCACGCGCGGTCTGCATCGTGAGCGGCGGCAGCGCGCGCCGTGGCCGGTCGTCGCGCTGGTCGGTTATACCAATGCCGGCAAATCCACGCTGTTCAATCGCCTGACCGGCGCGCATGTGATGGCGGAGGATCTGTTGTTCGCCACGCTTGATCCGACCCTCCGGCAGGTGTCGCTGCCGGGGATCGACAAGGCGATCCTGTCCGACACCGTGGGATTCGTTTCCGAATTGCCGACCCAATTGGTTGCCGCGTTCAAGGCGACGCTGGAGGAGGTCGTGTCCGCCGATTTGCTGGTGCATGTCCGCGACGTCGCTCACCCGGACAGCGCGGCACAGAAGGCGGATGTCGAGGCGGTGCTTGCCGAGGTGGGCGTGGCTGAAGGAACGCCGGTGATCGAGGCGTGGAACAAACTGGACCTGCTGGAGGGCGTTGTACGCGACGACCTGCTGGCGGAGGCGGCGCGGCGGAACGATGTCATGCCCATTTCCGCGTTGACCGGCGAGGGGGTCGAGGCGCTGGTCCGGCACGTCGGCGATCTGCTGACCCAGGGGCATCAGCGTTATACGCTGGCACTCGATGCGGGAGACGGCGCGGCCGCCGCGTGGCTGCATGCGCATGGTGAGGTTCTGGACAGCCATGTCGAGAACGACCGCATGATCTATGAGGTGCGCATGTCGCCCGCGGACTATGAGCGTTTCGCCACTCGCGAAGGATAAGAGCGCAACACGATCCGGTTGCCCGGGCGATCGGATCGTGTGTCCCGGCTAGCTCCCGCGCCGCCCGTCGCGCTCGACACGCGCGACGACGTCCGTGCAGACCGCCTCGCTGACGAATTTGCCGATATGGCCGCCGAAGATTGCAATTTCTTTCACCAAGCGCGACGCGATCGGTTGCAGGCACACGTCGGCCATCAGGAAGACCGTCTCGATCCGGTCGTTCAACTGCTGGTTCATCCCGGCCATCTGATATTCGTACTCGAAATCGGCGACGGCGCGCAGACCGCGGACGATCATCGACGCACCCTCGCGCTCGGCGAAGTCCATCAGCAACGAGTCGAACGAAACCACGCGGATGTCGCCGCCGATCGCCGCCACCTCGCGCTCGACCATCGCCATGCGTTCGTCCAGCGCGAACATCGGCGATTTGCCGGGATTGGTGGTTACGCCGACGACCAGCCGATCCACCAGCTTCGCCCCACGCCGGATGATGTCCATGTGCCCCAGCGTGATCGGGTCGAAGGTGCCGGGATAGACGCCGATACGCATGGGGAAAAGCCTCTTCGGGTCAGCCGCGTCGGTCGATGACGAAGCGCGCGATCGAACGGAGCAGGTCGGCCTCGGGGCCATAGCTACGCAGATGATCGATCGCCTGATCGACCAGCATGCGCGACTGCTGCCGCGCACGCTCGACGCCGAGCAGCGAGACGAACGTCTCCTTGCCCTGCTCGCCGTCCTTGCGCAGCTTCTTGCCGGCCAGTGCTTCGTCCCCCTCGACGTCGAGCAGGTCGTCGACGATCTGGAAGGCGAGGCCCAGGTCATGCGCATAACCCCGCAGATGCCGGCGTCCCTCGGGAGCGACGCGTCCCAGGATCGCACCGCCCTCCACCGCCGCGCCGATCAGCGCGCCGGTCTTCATCTGCTGAAGCCGGGTGACCGTGTTCAGGTCGAAGCGCGTCCCGTCCGCCTTCAGGTCCATCGCCTGTCCGCCTGCCATGCCGGACGGCCCGGACGCGCGTGCGAGATCGGCGATCAACTCGGCACGCACGAACGGATCCGGGTGCGTCGCGGGATCGGCCAGCACTTCGAATGCCAGCGCGTGCAGACAGTCGCCGGCCAAGATCGCGGTCGCCTCATCGAATTTCCGATGCACGGTCGGCTTGCCATGGCGCAGATCATCGTCGTCCATCGCGGGCAGATCGTCGTGGATCAGCGAATAGACGTGGATCGCCTCCAGCGCGGTGGCCACTCGCCCGGCGGCGTCGCGCGCCACGTCGAACAGTCGCGCCGTAGCGAAGACCAGCAGCGGCCGCAGTCGCTTGCCGCCGCCAATCGTGGCATGCCGCATCGCGCGGTACAGGTCGGCGCGAGGATCGTCGGGCACCGGCAGCAGCTTGTCGAAGCGCCGGTCCATCTCCGCCGACACTTCCTTGAGCGCCGCCTGAAGCTGCGGCGAGGCGTTGGCGGCGATCGTCATGCGGCGGCGAAGGGCTCGGTGCCGGTGGGCTTGCCGTCAGCCCCGGTACGGATCGCCTCTATGCGCGCCTGCGCGGCGTCGAGCCGGTCGGCACACCGCTGGCGCAGCACGCTGCCGCGTTCGTAGAGGCGGATCGCCTCCTCCAGCGGTGTGTCTCCGGATTCAAGCCGCGCGACGATCTCCTCCAGTTCGCGCAAACCCGCTTCGAAGGATGGCGTCTCGGTCGAATTCTCCATGTCCCGGGCTATGCGCCGGGCGCAGGCGACCGGTCAAGGAGATGCCGTAGGTTACGCCGCGCGGCGTTGCATTCCGCCGAGCACGTCGCGCGCGGCGCGTTGCGCGGTCGCGATCTCGCGCGCGGTCATGTCCTCGGCGATCTCGGTGCGGGCCGCGGCTGCCGCCTCGTTGCCGCGCGCCGCCGACAGGTTGAACCACTTATGCGCTTCGATCAGGTCCAGCGTGGCGCCCATGGTGCCGGTGGAAAAGGCCACGCCCAGGTCGTAGGCCGCGTCGGAGTCGCCGCGGGTCGCTTCGTTGATGCGGCGCGCCAATAACGCGGTATCGAATTCAGTTACCATCGGATCACCCCTCAATCCTTCAATGTGGAATGAAGTGTGCACCGATTCGGCTCACCAAATGGTTAAGGCGACGATCATCTAAACCGATGTTTGTCAGTGGTTTGGTCGATCATGCTGAATCGACGGCAAGATTGTCGATCAGTCGGGTATTGCCCAGCCGTGCCGCGGCCAGTAGCTGCCGTCGTCGGCCCGGAGCGGGATTAATTTCCAGCGTCTCGGCATCGACGAGTGCGACATAATCGACGAGGAATCCCGCAGCCGACAGTGTGGCGGCGGCGTCGGACAGCGCCTTGTTCACGTCGCCCCCCGCCCGTACGGCGCGAGCCGCGACCCCCAACGCGCGTGGCAGTGCTACCGCTTTCTGACGCTCTTCAGGCAGCAGGTAGACGTTACGCGACGATAGCGCGAGACCATCGTCCTCCCGCTGAGTGGGCACGCCGGTGATCTCGATATCGAAGTCCAAGTCGGTGACCATGCGGCGGATCACCGCCAGTTGCTGAAAATCTTTCTCCCCGAAGTAAGCGCGGGTCGGGCCGACCTGATTGAACAGCTTGGCGACCACCGTCGCCACTCCGTCGAAATGGCCGGGGCGCGCCGCGCCGTCCCATCCCTCGCTGACCCCCGATACCGACACGTTGGTGGCGAAGCCGGCGGGGTACATCTGTTCCACCGGCGGCAGCCACAACAGATCGCAGCCCGCATCGGTCAGCATCGCGATGTCGCTGATTTCCTTACGCGGATAACGCGACAAATCCTCGTTGGCGCCGAATTGCTTCGGGTTCACGAAGATCGAGGCGACCACCAGCGCCCCGGGACGCCGTGCCGCTTCGACCAGCGCGATATGCCCAGCGTGGAGCGCGCCCATCGTCGGCACCAGCGCCACCTCGCGCCCTTCGGCGCGCGCCGCACCGATCGCGGCGCGCAGGCCGGCGAGATCACGATATACTTCCACCCGTTACCCCTCGAAACTCGCGGGCGGGGGTTCTATGGTCGCGGCAGGACGCAATCAATCGAGGATGCGACGAATTGTCCGAAACGGGGAC
This sequence comes from uncultured Sphingomonas sp., assembly GCA_913777325.1. GTDB lineage: Bacteria > Pseudomonadota > Alphaproteobacteria > Sphingomonadales > Sphingomonadaceae > Sphingomonas. The sequence continues at coordinate 24,673 of CAJYSA010000072.1, forward strand.
GGAAGCGCAACACGGTCGCACGCATGTGATTGTGTTCGCCAACGAAAAGGGTGGGACGGGCAAGTCGACGACGGCGGTCCACGTCGCCATCGCGCTGGCTGCGAAAGGCGCGCGCGTCGCGTGCATCGATCTCGACCATCGGCAGCGCACGCTGGGCCGCTATCTCGACAATCGCGAGGCGACGGTGAAGCGGGCGGGGATCGAATTGGCCGTGCCGGTGCATGCGACCGGTGACGGGCGGGCGGACGGCAACTTCCCGGGCATGTACCGGGAGTTCACCGACGGCTACGACTTTCTGGTGATCGATACGCCGGGCCGTGACGATCCGGCGGCGCGGATCGCCGCCGCGCTGGCCGATACGCTGGTGACCCCGATGAACGATAGTTTCGTCGATTTTGATTTGATCGGGCAGGTCGATCCCGAGACGTACAAGGTGGTGCGCCCCAGTTTCTATTCGGAACTGATCTGGGATGCGCGGAAGGCCCGCGCGCGTGAGGACGGGACGACGATCGACTGGGTCGTGCTGCGCAACCGCTTGCAATATCTGGAAGCGCGCAACATGCGACGGGTGTCGGAGGCGCTGGACCAGCTGGCACGGCGGGTCGGCTTCCGTATCATTCCTGGGCTAGGCGAGCGCGTGATCTATCGCGAGCTGTTCCCCAAGGGGCTGACGCTGCTCGATGCGAAGGAGTTCGGCGGGATGGGGCTGAGCCATGTCGCCGCGCGGCAGGAGTTGCGCGAGATGATGGCGGCGCTGGCGCTGCCCGAAGTCGCCGCTTCCCCACACGGGCAGGCCGCCTGACGTATGGCGATGAAGTGGATCGTCGCCGCGCTGATCGTCTGGGGCGTGTGGATGCTGTTGCGGAAACCCTTGAAGCGGCGTCCCTCGCCCTTGGGGGAGGCGCGGCGCGTGCTGGGGGTGGATGCGCGGGCGGATGCGGGCGAGATCCGCGCCGCGCACCGTCGGCTGATGAGCGAGTTGCACCCCGATCGCGGTGGATCGGAGCAGCGCGCGCGGCGGGTGAACGCGGCGCGCGACACGTTGCTCGACGCGCTGAAGGATGCGCGATGACGCATCGCTTCTCGCCGGAGATCCTGCGCGCTTACGACATTCGCGGACGGGTCGGGGACACGCTGACCGAAGCGGACGCCTGGGCGGTTGGGCGGGGCTTCGCCACGCGCGTGCGGCGCGCAGGCGGGCGGCGCGTCGCGGTGGGCTATGACGGGCGCACCCACTCGCCGACATTGGAGGCCGCACTCGTCGCTGGGCTGACTGCCTCAGGCGTGGACGTGGTGCGAGTCGGCATTGGGCCGTCGCCGATGCTCTATTACGCTACCGCCACGCTAGAGGTGGATGGCGGCGTGCAGGTAACCGGCAGCCATAATCCCGCCGAGGACAATGGCTTCAAGCTGGTGATGCAGGGCAATAGCTTCCACGGGGCGGACGTGCGCGACCTCGCGCGGCTGGCCGAAGCAGGGGATTGGGAAGAGGGGGCCGGGGCGGTCACCGAGGCGCAGGTGCTCGACCTTTATGTCGGGCGGCTGCTCGCCGGCTATGCCGGGGGCGCATACCGGATCGGTTGGGATGCGGGCAACGGCGCCGCCGGTCCCGCGATTTGTGCGCTCACCGCGCAGCTGCCGGGCGAGCATCATCTGCTGTTCTGCGACATCGACGGCACCTTTCCCCATCATCATCCCGATCCGACCGTGGAGGCCAATCTCGCCCACCTGCGTGCCCTTGTCCTCGAGAAGAAACTCGATTTCGGACTGGCGTTCGATGGCGACGGGGACCGGATCGGCGCGGTGGACGCCCATGGCCGGGTGCTGTGGGGGGACGAGATCCTCTCCATATTGGTCGCACCGACGCTCGCCGAGCTGCCCGGGAGCACGATCGTCGCCGATGTGAAGTCGAGCGACGCGCTGTTCGAGCGGATCGCGGCGTTGGGGGGCACGCCGGTGATGTGGCGAACCGGGCACAGCGAGATCAAGACCAAGATGAAGGAGCTCGGCGCGCCGCTGGCGGGTGAGCTGTCGGGTCATATCTTCTTCGCGCACGAATATTACGGGTTCGACGACGCGCTCTACGCCGCGGTGCGGCTGATCCGGGCGGTGCACCTGTCGGGCCGATCGCTGACCGCCTTGCGCGAGGAGACATCGGCGCGTGTCGCCACGCCGGAATGGCGGGTGCCGGTGCCGGAGGAGCGCAAGGCGGCGCTGGTCGAGCAGGTCGCCGCACGGCTGGCGGAAGATGGCGCGCGCGTGACCGTCACCGACGGGGTGCGCGTGTCCACCGACGACGGCTGGTGGCTGCTGCGCGCGTCGAACACGCAAGCCGCGTTGACCTTGCGTGCTGAGGGGCGGGATGCGGACGCGCTGGAGCGGCTGGTGGCATCGATCGATGCGCAACTTGCCGCCTGCGGTGTGCGGCGGGTCTAGCCCGCACGCGTCTCGGGCAACCAGGACAGGTCGATCGCGGCGCGGCGATCCGACTGCTCGGTGGCGCGGCGCAACCCCTCCTCATCCAGAACGGTCACCCGCCCGGCGGTGCGCGCGATCAGCCGCTGATTCTCGAGCTGGCGCAGCATCCGGTTCACGTGCACCGCCGTCAGCCCGATGGCATCGCCGATCTCCTCCTGGGTCAGGCCGGGGATGAAGCTGTCGACGATCGCCGGATCGCCGCGGCGCATTCGCTCGCGGATATCGAGCAGGACGGCGGCGACGCGCGCGCGGGCCGAGGTCTTGGCGATGGCCGACAACCGTTCCGCCAGCGCGGCCTGCTCGGCCTGTTCCAGCGCGGTCAGCGCCAGCGCGAGGCGGGGATGCCGCAGCAGCACGCCCGCCATTTGCGCGCGGTCGACCGGGGCGACCACGCTGTCGGCGATCGCCACGAACGTCTGTTGCGCCTTGCCATAGGCCATCGCCTGCGTGCTCAGCAGATCGCCGGGAAACAAGAAGCGCAGGATCTGTCGGCTGCCATCGCCCAGCAGGACGTAGCCCATCATCATTCCGCTCTTCAGCGCGAAGGCATCGGTCGAGCGGTCGTTCTGCCGCACCAGCGTCGCGCCACGACGCAGCGGTCGCTCACGATCCGTCAGGTCCGCCAATGCACTCCGTTCGCTGGTGGTGAGATTAAGAAGATCGCCGAACCGATCGGCGAGACTAAGCGCTGGCACGCAATGCTGATCCCCAAGAAGGCAGTGGATCGTTACGCGGGCGGGGCCCGAACATGCATTAAACCCGATCAATCGGCGGATCGCACCGGCTCGCTTGGCGCGGGGCCGCGCGCGCGATAGAGCGTGGGCGATGGACCGTATCATCATCCGCGGCGGCAAGCGCCTGAACGGCAAGCTGCCCATCTCCGGCGCGAAGAACGCCGCCTTGACCCTGATGCCCTGTGCGCTGCTCACCGACGAGCCGCTGACGCTGCGCAACCTTCCGCGGCTGGCCGACGTCGACGGGTTTGGGCACCTGCTCAACCAACTGGGTGCCTCGACCCGCATCGAGGGCAGCAAGCCGGATGAATTCGGACGCGTGATGACGATCCGCGCCGGACAGCTGACCTCCACCGAGGCGCCGTATGACATCGTGCGCAAGATGCGCGCGTCGATCCTGGTGCTCGGCCCGATCCTGGCGCGTGCCGGTCAGGCCCGCGTTTCGCTGCCCGGCGGTTGCGCGATCGGCAACCGTCCGATCGACCTTCACTTGAAGGCGCTGGAGGCGATCGGCGCCACGCTGGAGATGAGCGCGGGCTATGTCACCGCCACCGCGCCGGGCGGGCGGCTGTCTGGCGGGCGCTACGCCTTTCCGGTCGTCTCGGTCGGCGCGACCGAGAATGTCGTGATGGCGGCGGTGACCGCGAAGGGATCCAGCCGGATCGAAAATGCTGCGCGCGAGCCCGAGATCGTCGATCTGTGCCGTTGCCTGATCGCGATGGGCGCCCGTATCGAGGGTGTCGGCACTGACGTGCTGGAGATCGAAGGCGTCGACGAGCTGCATGGCGCGACCTATGCCGTCATGCCCGACCGGATCGAGGCGGGTAGCTATGCCTGCGCGGTGGCCGTCACCGGTGGCGCGGTCGAGCTGACCAACGTCAATGCCGCCGACATGGGCGCCACGCTCGATGCGCTGCGCGAGGCAGGCGTCGGGATCGAGGAGCGGCGCGGATCGATCCTGGTCACCTCGGAAGCGCAGCTGAAGCCGCTGTCGTTGTCCACCGCGCCGTACCCGGGCTTCGCCACCGACATGCAGGCGCAGTTCATGGCGATGCTGTGCAAGGCGCCGGGGACCAGCACGCTGACCGAGACGATCTTCGAGAACCGCTACATGCACGTGCCGGAGCTGGCGCGGATGGGCGCGGACATCGCGGTGCGCGGACGTACCGCCGAAGTGAACGGGGTCGAGCGGCTGGTCGGCGCGCCGGTGATGGCGACCGACCTGCGTGCGTCGATGAGTCTGATCATCGCCGGGCTGGTCGCGGAGGGCGAAACAACCGTCTCGCGCGTCTATCACCTCGATCGCGGCTACGAACGGCTGGAGGAGAAGTTGCAGGCGGTCGGCGCCGATATCGAGCGCGACGGCGGTGGCTGACGCTCGGCTCGCCCTGCGGCGTTAACGGTTCGTCAACCAATCTCGGTCAAGGTCGCGGACGGGCGTTGACGGACCGGCGCGATCCGGCTCCGGTCGCAGCCCTGCGGCGGCACGAGTCGTCCGCACGCCCACGGGGTGACGACGATGGACGCGATTACCGGCGGCTCGCCGCTAGAGGCTATCCTGTGGACCGCACGCAGCGCTGGCGCTACGCTCATCATCTCGCGTGGGAATGATCCGGCGACGATCCGTCAGCTTCTCGACGAGGGGCTTGTGCGCGAGCGGCTGGGCCATCTGGTCCTGACGCTAAAGGGGTTGCAACGACGCCGGGCGTGCGCGCCTTACTGAGCGGGGTCGGCAGGCACCGCTTCTTCGACCACCGCCTGGTAGATCGCCGATTTCGGCTCGGCATCGCTGATATAGAGCAGCACCCAGCTTGCGGCGCGCCGCGCCACCAACACGCGGACGCGATCGTTGAAAAAGGCGTCGAACCCCGGCGGGGCGATCCGACCCGAGTTCATGATCAGCGCTCCCATGTCCTTCCCGCATGCCGATCCGGCGCAGGAAAAGACGGTGTCGAAGCCATCCTTCTTCAGCAGATCGGCATAGTAACGCTGGATCTGCAACGGCGCGGTCGACGGGACGACGTCATAGCCGACGTGCGTGACCCTTCCCTCAAGCCGCCGGATGTTCGTGTCCGCCTGTTCGTTGGCGATCGGTCCGGTCGGCATCGCGATCTCGTCCAACGACGGCGCGCGATAGCCGGCGATCACGGCTGACGGATAGCGCGGCACCAGCGGATGATCTTCGCCATCGCGATCCTGCGCGACCAGTGGTGCGGCAATGACCGCACACGCCGCAATCGCTGCGGAGACGAACAGGGAACACATTCGCATGCCGAAGTAAACCTGTATGATCGTGGGCTGGACAGCTGGGTAGCTGTCGGCGCGCAGCGTCATTGTCAAGACGTGGCGCCGAAATCATAAAGATGTGCATCCAGCAGCGCGATCATTGTCGCGCCGGCGAGGATTACAGCATGTCGAAGTGGATCGGTGCATGGCGATCCAGTCGTTGCTCCGCCGGCGGCAGGGGATATTTCAGCCCGGTCGCGCAATTGAACAGCACGACCTCCTCGTCTTCGTCCACCTCGCCGTTGCGCAGCGCCTGTCGATAGGCTGCCAGCGTCGCCCCGCCCTCGGGACATAGCAGCAAGCCGTCGCGGCGTGCGCAATCGTCGACCGCCTTGAGGATCGCCGGATCCCCGACCGCCAGCGCCTTGCCGCCGCTCTCGCGCACCGCCCGCAGGATCAGGAAGTCGCCCACCGCGCGCGGCACGCGGATGCCCGCCGCGATCGTGTGCGCGTCCTCCCAGCGTTCGGCATGTTCCTCGCCGGCCTCGAACGCGCGCACGATCGGCGCACATCCGGCAGCCTGCACCGCATACATCCGTGGCCGTTCGGGACCGATCCAGCCTAGCCGCTGCAGCTCGTCGAACGCCTTCCACATGCCGATCAACCCGGTGCCACCACCGGTCGGGTAGAAGATCGCCTTGGGCAATCGCCAGCCGAGCTGCGCGGCCAGCTCCAGTCCCATCGTCTTCTTGCCCTCGATCCGATACGGCTCCTTCAGCGTGGAGAAATCGAACCAGCGCCCCTCCGCGGCACCCTTGCCGACGATCGCGCCGCAATCGTCGATCAAGCCGTTGACGCGCCACACCCTGGCGCCCTGCGCGGCGATCTCTCGGACGTTCACCTCGGGGGTATCTTCCGGGCAGAACACGATCGTTTCGATACCGACGCGAGTGGCATAAGCGGCCAGCGCCGCACCGGCGTTGCCGTTGGTGGGCATCGCGATCCGCGTGACGCCCAATTCCTTGGCCATCGCCACCGCCATTACCAACCCGCGCGCCTTGAAGCTGCCGGTCGGCAATCGGCCCTCGTCCTTCACCCACACGCGCGAGCCAGCGCTCGCGGGGATCGGGATCAGCGGCGTCTCGATCTCGCCCAGGCTGACGACGTTGGCCGTGCGCCGCACCGGCAACAGCTCGCGCCAACGCCACAGGTCGGTTTGCCGTGCCGTCAGCGCATCGCGTGGAAGCGTCTCCGCGATCGCGGCGAGGTCGTATCGCACCAGCAGCGGGCGCCCGGCGCGCGACAGGTTGTGGAGACGATCGGCCTCATAGCGCTCGCCGGTCAACGAGCATTCGAGGTGCGTGACGAAGGTCGGGCGCTCGGCGGTCAGATTCTCGTTCATGGGCCTTAGCTTAGCGACACCGATCCGCGATGCGAAGCGTGGCTCAGCGCTTCTTGACTGCCGTCCATAATTCTTCCTTCGCGTCGAGCGGTAGCCCTGCGAAGGCGACACCGGCCATATCCTCCATCGCGCGGAACCGCCGCTCGAACTTGGCGCTGGCCGCGCGCAGCGCCGCTTCCGGGTCGACCCCTTGATGCCGCGCCCAATTGACGGTGGCGAACAGCAGGTCGCCGATCTCCTCGGCCACCTCCTCGGTCGTGCCGGCCTGCTCGACCTCGGCGAGTTCCTCGTCGATCTTGGCGCGTGAGCCGGCGGCATCGGGCCAGTCGAAGCCGACCCGCGCCGCGCGTTTCTGCAGCTTCTCGGCGCGTAGCAGCGCCGGCAACCCGATCGCCACCCCGTCCAGCACGCTTTGTGCGCCCTTGGCGGCGCGTTCGGCGGCCTTCACTTCTTCCCACCGATGGTGCCCACCCTCGCGTTCGTCGCCGAAGATATGCGGGTGCCGCCGCTCCATCTTGTCCCCGATCGCCGCCGCGACGTCGTTGAAATCGAACGCGCCGGCCTCCTCCGCGATACGGGCGTGAAAGACCACCTGGAGCAGCAGGTCGCCCAGTTCGTCCTTCAGCTCCGCCATGTCTCCGCGCTCGATCGCGTCGGCGACCTCATAGGCTTCCTCGATCGTATAGGGCGCGATGGTGGCGAAGGTTTGCGCGCGATCCCACTCGCACCCGTCCGCACCGCGCAGGCGGGCCATGATGGCGATCAGTCGTTCGATCATCGCGATGTCCTTGCCGCTCAGGGCGCGATCGTCGCGCCGCAGGCGGACGCTGGTGGCGCGGGCGGAGCGATCGCGCAACCATCCGCAGCGCAGCCGCCGCCGGTATCGCGCGCGACCGAGACGAATGCGGCGCCCCGGTTGTTGGCATAGAAGGCGCGGGGCCATAGTGGCCATGCGACGTCGTTGACGGCCAGGTACAGCCGTCCGCCGCTGCTCGGCGCGGTGAAGCGACCGCGATAGTGCCCTCGCCCCAGATCGCGCAGATCGAGCGGGTCGATCCGTACCTTCGCACCCGGCACGATGCCGTCCTGTGCATCGGGGCGACGCGTGATCAGTAGCGGCTTCAGCCAATTGGCACGCGCCACGCGGCGGTGATACCGGAACGGCAGCAGTCGCCACCCGCCTGCCGTCACGCCGATCGCGGGATCCGCCGGCAGCGTGGCATCGCACCATTGCCGGGTCATCCGCAGATCCACGACGTAGCGTTGACCTGGCGTCACGTTCCGCCGCAGGTCGGTGCACGGGCGATGCAGGGCGAAGGCGATCGGCGCGTCCACGCTTTGCTCCGCCCGTCCGCCGGGGTCAGGGCACAACGTGCCGTTGCGTTCGGCGTGCGCCAGCCACCATTGTATGGGCAAGGCGAGCGGGATGGCGAAAAGCGCCACCAGTACGGCGATGGCGGCAAGCCCCGGCAAGGCCCGCCACTTCAACCAGCGCAGCGTATTGATCCACGGTGCGGCGCAGCGGATGCGCCGCGCGATACCGGCGTGATCGGGCCATGGTGTCGCATCGTGCGTAACGCACGCCCATGCCGCAGCCGAGCGTGCGGCAATGGCACCGCCCAGCCGATTGCCTGCCATCATCAGCACGGCGAGCAGCACCAGCAGCGTCGCGGCGGCGACCGGCTGCGCACTGTAGCGATCGATCCACGGCGCGAGCGCGCCGGGCAGCACCGCCTTCAACGGACTGAACAAACCCGGCAGGAGACAGCGGCTGTCGCCGCACCATTGCTCGACGCCGAGCGGGGCGGGCCACAGCGGCATCGACGCAAGCGCCGCCGTGGCGAGAACCGTCGCGAAGTACGTCACGCGGCGCCACCACACTAGATCCCACACCCCCGGCATCATCGCGGTGCGCGCCGCGTTGCCTTTCCGAGCCAACAACAGCGCGCGTTCCTGCGGCGACAGCAAGGGGACGACGGCGGCCGGCGCGATCGCGGCCGTCGTCGCGGCGCCAGCGCCGCTCGTTGGTTGCGACGCGGCCTCACCCGCGCGCTGCGGCGGGTGGATCTCGAACCGTTCCGGGATCGTGATCGGCGCGTAGCGATCGGTGCCGCGCACGATCCGGGCGAGCGCGCTTTCGTGGATGCGCGCGGCGGTGAGCAGGCCGCGCCCCCGCGCGCGTTCTGGCGCCCATGACAGCCGCGTGTCGCGCGCCGGCGCGCGCATCAGCGCGTCGATGCGGCGCGGTTGATAGCGATAATAGCTGCCGAGCCCGGCACGGCTGTCGTGGATCGGCCCGGCGCTGTTGGCGAGTGCGCGGTGCCGGGCGGTGATGACATCCAGCGTCCGCAGCCCTGCCGCGCGGGCTTCCTCCAGCATCCACAGGAGCGAGACGTAGCTCAGGCTTTCGTCGGGATAGCCGCCGCCGACATCGGCATGCATCCCCGTGAACCAGAGTTGCCGGAGCCGATCCTCTTCCACCAGGCCGCGGCGGACCAAATCGCGTTCGGCAAGTTCGTCCCAGACCAGCGGCTGGAAGGCGTCGCGCTGATCGTCGAGCGCCAGTGCGTGGCGTGCCTGTCGCACGCGCTTGTTAAGCGTGTAATTGGGCATCGACAGCGCGTAGAACCAATTGTCGATGGCACGGATGATCTCCACGCTCGGCCCGCCGTAAGCGGCGACCGTGTCCCACACACCAACGAAGCTGATCTCAGGGCGACGGTTGCGATACAGGCTGTATCGATGCTCCGGGCGGCGCATTGCCGCGATCACACGATTGCGCAGCGCACGCCAGACCTTGGTCGGCCATTGCAGCCGTCGCGGCAGATAGCGATGGCGATAGGCGCGCCACGCGTCCGCGGCGCCACGTTGCAGGACCGCCTCGTCATCGGCCGGCACCAGCCCCTGGGTCGCGATCAGCGCGACGACCAGCCGGATCGTGAACGCCCCGCGACTGAAGCCGAAGGCATAGATCGTGTCCCCCGGCCCGTAATTGCGGCAGGCGAAGCGATAGATGTCGAGGACATTGTGCTTCAGCCCGAAGCCGAAGATCCCCCCCAGGATCGCCAGCGGGCGGAACCACGACGTGCCGACGCCATCGTCGTAGAAGGCGATTTGGGGGCGGGCGTTCGGTGGCGCCGGCCCCAGATCGGCCGCTTCGTAGGTGCGCCAGACGTTGGTCTTGAACACCTTGGCGCTGCTGTTCCCGGTGCCGTCGGAGAAAAGCAGGATCGACTTGGCGCGCGTGGCGGCGGTCGCGTCGTCCTGCATGGCTCCTCCTAATCTGGTGTGCCGATGCTGCGCCGTCGGTGGCGTGGAGGCAAGCGCTACCGCTTGCCCCGCCAACGTAGCGACTGATCGTTGAGCGCGGCAAGATCGGCGCTCCCCGCCAGAACGGCTTCGCCCAGCGCGATCGCCGCGTTCAGGATGGCGTCCGGTGCGTGGCGGTAGGCGGGTCGCGCGGCGATGTGGTCGTACCAGCGGCCGCCGCACGCATGGTCGAGCAGGATACGCTGGAAGCAATGGTCGGTGGAAACCGGCCAACGTCGGTGCGCGGCCTGCGCCGGCAGCGCGTCGCGGGTCAGCGTCAGCCAGCGTCGTTCGCGGGTGGGGCGATCTAAATCGATGCTGGTCACGCGCCCGACCATAAGGAGTGAGACGCTGGTGGCGAGCAGCTTGCACAATAACAACCAGTTTGACGATCAACAGTACGGATCATATACGTTTCATATGTTGATAAACTTGTGGAGTAAGCGTGTGGGACTTGTGAAGATCGATGACCGGCTGCATGAGGAAGCGCGACGCGCCAGCACGGTCATGTGCCGATCGATCAATGCACAAGCCGAATTTTGGATGAAGATCGGCATGCTCGCCGAAGCGAACCCGACATTGTCCTTCAACGAGATCATCGCGCGCGAGCGTGCCGTGCCGCCAACCGCGCACGCCGCATGACCGCCATTCTCAAGAACGCCGCGGAGCTGGCGCTGATGCGTGAATCCGGGCGACTGCTCGCTCGGGTCTTCGCGATGCTCGATCGGCAATCACTGGCGGGGGTGTCGACCCTCGCGGTCAACGATCTGGTCGAGCGCTACATCGTCGACGATTTGCACGCCCGGCCGGCCAGCAAGGGGCAATACGGCTTCGCATTCGTGCTCAACAGCTCGATCAACCAGGTGGTCTGCCATGGCGTGCCGGACGCGAGCGAGATCATCCGCGACGGCGATATCGTGAACCTGGACATTACGCTGGAGAAAGATGGCTTCATCGCCGATTCCAGCAAGACCTATCTGGTGGGCGATGTCGCGCCCGCCGCACGGCGGCTGGTTCGCGTCGCGCAGGAGGCGATGTGGAAGGGGATCGCGCAGGTCCGCCCCGGAGCGCGGCTGGGCGATGTAGGTGCGGCGATCGATCGTCATGCCAAGCAGCACGGCTATTCGGTCGTTCGTGACTTCTGCGGCCATGGCATCGGGCGTGAGATGCACGAGGCGCCCGAAGTGCTGAATTACGGGCGACCCGGCACCGGCGCGGTGCTGCGCGAGGGAATGACCTTCACCGTCGAACCGATGGTCAATCAGGGTACGCGCAAGGTGACGACCCGCGACGACGGCTGGACGGTGGAAACCGGCGATCGCAAGCTGTCGGCACAATTCGAGCATACGGTGGCGGTCACCGCGACCGGCGTGGAGGTGCTAACGCTGCGTGAGGGCGAGCCGGTACCCAAGGAGATACGCTGACCTCTTCCCCGTCGCGCGCCATCCCGCTACAGGCCCGCCATGGAGCATCCCGACAACATCCTCATCGTCGATTTCGGCAGCCAGGTGACCCAGTTGATCGCGCGTCGTGTGCGCGAAGCCGGGGTCTACAGCGAAGTCGTGCCGTTCCAGTCCGCCGCCGACGCGTTCGTGCGGCTGAGGCCGAAGGGCGTCATCCTATCGGGCGGTCCTGCCTCGGTGGTTGATGAGGGAAGTCCCCGTGCGCCGCAGGAAATTTTCGAGGCGGGCGTGCCCGTGCTCGGCATCTGTTATGGTCAGCAGGTGATGAACACCCAGCTCGGCGGACGTGTCGAAAAGGGCATGTCAGGCGAATTCGGGGCGGCGTTCGTCGCGGTCGATCAGCCTTGCGCCTTGTTCGACGGGCTGTGGCAGGCGGGCGACAAGCATCAGGTGTGGATGAGCCACGGCGATCATGTCGCGGCGCTCGCACCGGGCTTCGCGCCGGTCGCATCTTCGCCGGGGGCGCCGTTCGCGATCACCGCGGATGAGGCTCGCCGCTTTTACGGGATGCAGTTCCACCCCGAAGTGGTGCACACCCCCGATGGCGCGAAGCTGATCGCCAATTTCGCGCGTCATGTCTGCGGGTTGGCGGGCGATTGGACGATGGCGGAGTTTCGCAGCGTCAAGATTGCGGAGATCCGCGAACAGGTCGGCGACAAGCGCGTGATCTGCGGGCTGTCGGGGGGCGTCGACTCGGCCGTGGCGGCGGTGCTGATTCATGAGGCGATTGGCGAGCAACTCACCTGCGTGTTCGTCGATGGCGGGATCCTGCGCGAGGGGGAGGCCGAGCAGGTCGTCGGCCTGTTTCGCGGTGCCTACAATATTCCGCTGGTGCATGTGCAGGCGCAGGACCTGTTCATGGACGGCCTCGCCGGGGTCACCGACCCGGAGGCCAAGCGCAAGTTCATCGGCAAGACCTTCATCGACGTGTTCGAGGCGGAGGCCAAGAAGATCGGCGGCGCGGACTTCCTCGCGCAGGGCACGCTCTATCCGGACGTGATCGAAAGCGTCAGCTTCACCGGCGGCCCGTCGGTGACGATCAAGAGCCACCACAATGTTGGCGGGCTACCCGAGCGGATGAACATGAAGCTTGTCGAGCCGCTGCGCGAATTGTTCAAGGACGAGGTGCGCGCGCTGGGCCGTGAACTGGGGCTGCCCGACGTGTTCGTCGGTCGTCACCCGTTCCCCGGGCCGGGGCTTGCGATCCGCATCCCTGGCGAAGTGACGAAGGAACGTTGCGACATCCTGCGGAAGGCTGACGCGATCTATCTGGAAGAGATCCGGAATGCCGGCCTCTACGACACGATCTGGCAGGCGTTTGCGGTGCTGCTGCCGGTGCGCTCGGTCGGCGTGATGGGCGACGGGCGGACCTACGACAGCGTCTTGGCCCTGCGCGCGGTGACATCGGTCGACGGAATGACGGCGGAAGCTTTTCAGTTCCAGGGCGACTTCCTGCCACGCGTCGCCACCCGGATCATCAACGAGGTGAAGGGCGTCAATCGCGTGACCTATGACTATACCTCCAAGCCGCCGGGGACGATCGAGTGGGAATGATGTGGGCTTGAGACAAGGCGGGGCATGACGGCAGAAGGTGGTTCGAATCGCTACGCGCCGTCGGGAGGCCGATCACAAAGGCCGCGCGATGGTTTGCGCCGAGGATCCGTGCCAGAACGGTTGTGTGCCATCGGGGAATGATCGATGATTGCCGTCCTCCTGTACCTCGCTCTTCAAGCCGCGCCCACGTCGCCGCCTCCCGCTGCCGCGACCTATCGCGGCGAAGGCCAGATGCGGTTGTTCGACACGATCTGCGGGCACGTCTTTCCCGATGACGCGCGCGTCGCGGAAGGTTTGGCGAAGGTGCCGGGCGCCCGCGCCCTGACCCCCGATGAACTGCGTATCTATCTGAAGGACGATCCCGGTCGCGGCTGGATCATGCCCGCCGGCACCAGCCGGATCGTGGTGACGATCGAGGCGCCGCCCATTCATTCCTGCGCGGTCCGGATCACCAACACCGATGGCGTCATCGACGAGGGTAGGTGGCAGCGGTTGCTGACCGGCGCGCAGGCGCGCAGCGGCGGCGGGTTCGTCGCGATGGCGCCGCAAACCTTCGATGTCGGCGAGATCCGTTCGCAGGCCAGTGGCGTGCAGAAGCAGGGCAAGGACGGCGCGGCGGAGGCGATCTATCTGATCCGCAGCACGCCCCGCAAACCAGGCTTCGCCACGGAGATCCGCATGGTGCGCCAGATCGTTGCGCCGCGACGGCCTTGAACACCGCGGTTCGACGCGCTGACCAGACAAACACGTGGGCCAGGAATGCTACGGCGAACGCTGGCGACAAGATGATCGATCAATTTCAGTGTTCAGGTGGAGGCGACCGAAATGGCCGTGACGCTATATGGAATTGCCAACTGCGACACGGTCAAGAAGGCCCGCACGTGGCTCGACACGCACGGCGTGACCTTCGCCTTCCACGACTACAAGAAGGTTGGTGTAGACGAGCAAGCGCTGGACGGCTGGATCGCGCAGGTCGGTTGGGAAACATTGCTCAATCGCGCCGGAACGACGTTTCGCAAGCTGCCCGATGCGGACAAGGCGGATATCGATGCAGGCAAGGCGCGCGGGTTGATGATCGCTCACCCGTCTATGATCAAGCGACCGGTTTTGGTTGCTGGCGATCGCGTCGAGGTCGGCTTCAAGCCCGAACGCTATGCCGCGCTGTTCGGTTGATACGCGTTCATCGTTGACCAGACGGACGCCGAAACCTAGGAAATCGGCCCGTGCCCCCGTAGCTCAGCAGGATAGAGCGACGGTTTCCTAAACCGCAGGTCGTGAGTTCGAATCTCGCCGGGGGCACCAGGGCGCTGCCGGGCCACGATGTTGGCGCGCCGGATGACGGTAGAGAACGTGCCGGTCCGCGTACCTGCTCTGTGAGGTGGTACTCCGCTCGTACCATCCGCCGATATTGAAACGGGGGCCGCTGACGCGACCCCCGTTCGATTGTCGTCGCGCGCACCTTCCGGCGTCGCGCGTCGTCCCGCATGCTCAGATGTGGATCGGCTTGCCCTGTACCGCCATCGCGGCTTCCTTCACCGCTTCCGAATGCGTCGGGTGCGCGTGGCAGGTGTACGCGATGTCCTCGCTGGTCGCGCCAAACTCCATCGCCTGTGCGGCCTGCGCGATCATCGTGCCCGCGACGCTGGCGATGCACCACACGCCCAGCACGCGGTCGGTCTTGGCGTCGGCGATCACCTTCACCAGCCCGTCCGGCTCGTGGTTGGTCTTGGCACGGCTGTTGGCCATCATCGGGAACTTGCCGACCTTCACTTCGCCCTGTTCGCGCGCGGCCTCCTCGGTCAGCCCGACGCCCGCGATCTCCGGCCAGGTATAGACGACCGACGGGATGATCGCGTGATTCACGATGCCGTGCTGCCCGGCGATGTTCTCGGCGACCGCAATGCCCTCGTCCTCGGCCTTGTGCGCCAGCATCGGACCCGGCACCACGTCGCCGATCGCCCACACGCCCTCCGCCTTGGTGCGGAAATCATGGTCGATCTCGATCTGGCCGCGCTGATTGGTCGACAGCCCCGCGGCCCCGAGGTTCAGACCATCGGTGTTCGGGCGCCGCCCGATCGACACCAGCACATGGCTCGCCTCGATCGTCGTCGCCTCGCCACCGGCGGCGGGCTCGACGGTCAGGATCGCCTTGTCGCCGTCCACCTTGATCGCGGTGACCTTCGTCGACAGCTGAAAATCGATCCCCTGCTTCTTGAAGATCTTGTTCGATTCCTTGCGGATATCGCCATCGAAGCCCGGCAGGATCTGGTCGAGATATTCGACGCAGGTCACCTTGGCGCCCAGGCGGCGCCACACGCTGCCCAGCTCCAGCCCGATCACGCCTCCGCCGATCACGACCAGATGCTCGGGGACCGTCGGTAGGTCGAGTGCGCCGGTCGAATCGACGATGATCTTCTGGTCGATCTCGACGCCTGGGAGCGGCGTGACGCTGGAGCCGGTCGCGATCACGATGTTCTTCGCGGTCACGGTCTGCCCGGCGACGTCGACGCTGTGCGCATCCTTGAACGCCGCGCGGCCCTTCAGCCACGTCACCTTGTTCTTCTTGAACAGATATTCGATGCCGCCGGTCAGTTGCTTCACCGCGTCGCGGCGCTGGCCGTGCATCGTGTCGAGGTCGAGTTCGACCGTGGTCTTGATGCCCAGCTTCGCCATCGCGCCGTTGGCGGCGTGATCGTACAGCTCGGAGGCGTGGAGCAGCGCCTTCGACGGGATGCAGCCGACGTTGAGGCAGGTGCCGCCCAACGTCTCGCGACTCTCGGCGCACGCGGTCTTCAGCCCGAGCTGCGCGGCGCGGATCGCCGCGACATAGCCGCCGGGGCCGGCACCGATCACGAGGACGTCATAGTCGTACTGCTGTTCGTCAGCCATAGTCTGTTCCCGTACCATCGTTATGCGAGGACCCTCAGGGCTCCATCGCCGGCCGCCGCGCAACCCGCAGCGAATGTCCGCAAGGCCGGCACGCCTTGCATGATATAGTCAAGCGCGTCGGAACCTTCATCCAGGAAGTCTTCCGCCTGATACACTTCCGCATCCACCATCGCCTGCGGATCATATCGCGCGGCAACCTCCGCGTCGTCGATCGCCGCCAAGGCGTCGGCGAACGTTCTTAACCGGTCGGGCGTGATAACCGAGAATGAGAATGACCCCAGCGCACCCGTGCTGACGAATGGTGTCTCGTCGGCGATTATACCCAGCGGATGGCCAGTGCCATAGGCCTGTCCGGTCAGCATGAAATGCAGCGCCTGCCAGGCCTTGTCGAACTCAATCAGCTTAGGATCGTGCTCTTCATATTCTTCCGGAAAGAAAAAACTTTCCGCTGCGGCAGGCTCGCCAAGACAACGCTCGATCTCCGCGGGCGTTGCCCGGCGTAGGTACATAACCATTCCCACCGGGCGCTCGTCCTTACAGATCGATCAGGATGCGGGTCGGGTCTTCGATCGCGTTCTTCAGCGCGACGAGGAAGGTCACCGCTTCGCGACCGTCGATCAGACGGTGGTCGTAGCTGAGCGCGAGGTACATCATCGGGCGCACCACGACCTGGCCGTCACGGACCACCGGGCGCTCCTCAATGCGGTGCAGGCCCAGCACCGCCGACTGCGGCGGGTTGATGATCGGGGTCGACATCAGCGAGCCGAACACGCCGCCGTTCGAGATCGTGAAGGTGCCGCCCTTCATCTCGTCCATCTTCAGCGTGCCGTCCTTGGCGCGCTTGCCGAAGTCGCCGATCGTCTTCTCGATCCCTGCGACCGACAGGTCCTGCGCATCGCGGATGACCGGCACGACCAGCCCGTTCGGCGCGCTGACCGCGACCGAGATGTCGGCGTAATCGTGATAGACGATCTCGTCGCCTTCTACCGAGGCGTTGACCGAGGGAATGTCCTTCAGCGCCATCGTCGCGGCCTTCACGAAGAAGCCCATGAAGCCGAGGCGGACGCCGTGCTTCTTCTCGAACAGATCCTTGTACTTGGCGCGCGCCTCGATCACGGCGGTCATGTCGACGTCGTTGAACGTCGTCAGCATCGCGGCGGTGTTCTGCGCTTCCTTCAGGCGCTTGGCGATCGTCTGGCGCAGGCGCGTCATCTTCACGCGCTCTTCCTTGCGCCCGCCCGAGATCGGAGTCGGAGCAGGGGTAGCGGCGGGGGCGGCGGCGGGCTTCGAGGAGGCGGCAGCGGCGACGTCCTCCTTGGTCAGGCGGCCGTCCTTGCCGGTGCCCTTCACCGTCGACGGATCGACGCCGTGTTCCAGCACCGCGCGGCGCACCGACGGCGACAGTGCAGCGGCGGCGTCACCCGATGGCGCCGGCGCGGCGGCGGGGGCGGGGGCCGGGGTCTCGGTCACGGAAGGCTGCGGTGCTTCGCTCTTCGCGGACGCGCCATCGCCGCTCTCGATCGTCGCGATCAGCGCGCCGACCTCGACCGTGTCGCCGACCTTGACCGCATGCTGTCCCATCACGCCGGCGACGGGCGAGGGAACCTCGACCGACACCTTGTCGGTTTCGAGACTGGCGATCGGCTCATCGGCGGCGACTGCGTCGCCGGGCTGCTTCAGCCATTCCCCGACTGTCGCTTCGGTGATCGATTCGCCCAGCGTGGGGACGAGGACCTCGGTTGCCATGTTACTTCCTGTCCTGTTCA
This sequence comes from uncultured Sphingomonas sp., assembly GCA_913777325.1. Taxonomy (GTDB): domain Bacteria; phylum Pseudomonadota; class Alphaproteobacteria; order Sphingomonadales; family Sphingomonadaceae; genus Sphingomonas. The sequence continues at coordinate 42,494 of CAJYSA010000072.1, forward strand.
TCGTCGATGTAGGTGGCGTCGTCGTTCAGCTTGGACAACGGCGCGGTACGAAGGGTGTTCATTTGCGTGTCGTCGCATGCCAGCTTCGCCACCGCACCCGCAGGTGTGTCCTCGGCCAGTTTGGCGATCGACAGCGATTGTCCCGCCGCCAGCATCTCCGCCTGTGACTGAACGGTGAAGGCGGAGGCGACGGCGGTGGCGTGGGTCAGCGTCGGATCGATCGCAAAGGCCTTGATGGCGAGCACGCGATCGGCGGCGCAGTCGAAGCGGAAGACGGTCAGCAGCCGCGGCGTGTCGCCGGGCACGCCGATCATCAGCAGCCCGATGGTCCGATCGTCGGCCGGCCCATACGTTCCCAGCGCGCTCCGATGCGGGGCCGGCAGGATCGGATGCCAGACGAAGTCGCGCAACGCCGGCGCGTCACCCACGACAGGGGCAGGCCCCGCCGCGGCGGCGAGCGCACCGGCGATGATCGCGACGATCGACATCAGCTAGCGGCCTTGCCCGCCTTCTTGGTCGTCTCGGCATCGCGCGTCCGGCGGATTTCTTCGCGGACGTTGTGGCCGAGCGCGTCGGCGATCAGCGCGCCCTGCTCGGCCTGGTGACGCTTCATCAGGCCGGTGGCCGGCGAGGCCGCCGCGTTGCGGCCCGCATAGCGGGCGCGTGCCACGCGCGCCTTGGCCATGCCCAGCGCTTCCTCGATGAACGGCTCGACGAAGAACCAATAGCCGTTGTTCTTCGGCTCTTCCTGCGCCCAGATGACCTCCTCCAGGTTGGTCATCCGCTCGATGCGCTTCGCCAGCGCCTCGGTCGGGAAGGGGTAGAGCTGTTCGACGCGAACGATCTGGGTATTCCGGTCGCCCGCCGCGTCGCGCGCTTCCATCAGGTCGTAGGAAACCTTGCCGGTGCACAGCACCAAGCGCTTCGTCTCGATATCCGCCGGCGCTGAGGGGTCGGACAGGATGCGGCGGAAATGCGACTCGCCCAGGAAGTCCGCCGCGCTGCTGACCGCCAGCTTGTGACGCAGCAGCGACTTCGGCGTGAACACCACCAGCGGCTTGCGGAAGTTGCGGTGCATCTGCCGGCGCAGCAGATGGTAATAATTTGCGGGGGTCGTGCAATTCGCGACCTGCATGTTGTCGCCCGCGCAGAGCTGCAGGAAGCGCTCCGGACGCGCCGAGCTATGCTCCGGCCCCTGGCCCTCGTAACCGTGCGGCAACAGCATCACCAGGCCGTTGGCGCGCAGCCACTTGGCCTCGCCCGAGGCGATGAACTGATCGATCATGATCTGCGCGCCGTTGACGAAGTCGCCGAACTGCGCCTCCCACATCACCAGCGTCTTGGGGTCGGCCAGCGCATAGCCATATTCGAAGCCGAGCACGCCATATTCGGACAGCGGGCTGTCGAGCACCTCGAAACTGCCATGAGGAACCGTCCACAGCGGCACGAACTTGTGTTCGTCATTCTGGTCGACCCATACCGCGTGCCGCTGCGAGAAGGTGCCGCGACCCGAATCCTGACCCGACAGGCGGACCCCGTAGCCCTCGTGCAAGAGCGAGCCGAACGCCAACGCCTCGCCCGTCGCCCAGTCGAAATTCTCGCCGGTCGCAAACATCTGTCGCTTGGCGTCGAGCACGCGCGCCAGCGTCTTGTGGATCGCGATGGTGTCCGGGACGGTGGTCAGCGTGCGGCCGATCGAATCGAACAGCTTCTGCTCGATCCCGGTCTCGACGCTGCGCCGCGCGCTTTCCGCATCGGCGGGGGCGTGCAGCCCCGACCAGCGGCCCGCGAACCAGTCGGCCTTGTTCGGCTTGTAGGCGGCACCCGCCTCGAACTCGCCCTCCAGCAGCGTGATGTACTGCTTGACGTTGTCGTCCACCCAGGCCTTGTCGATCACGCCCTCGGCGATCAGGCGCTTGCTGTAGATGTCGCTGACCGGCGGATGCTCGCGGATCGCCTTGTACATCAGCGGCTGGGTGAAGCCCGGCTCGTCGCCTTCATTGTGGCCGAAGCGGCGATAGCACCACATATCGACCACGACGTCGCGGTGGAACTTCTGACGATATTCGATCGCGATCTTGGTCGCGAAGGTCACCGCCTCGGGGTCGTCGCCGTTGACGTGGAAGATCGGCGCCTGGACGCCCTTGGCGACGTCCGAGGGATAGGGCGACGAGCGCGCGAACTGCGGGCTGGTCGTGAAGCCGATCTGGTTGTTGATGACGAAATGGACGCAGCCGCCGGTGTTGTAGCCGCGGATGCCCGAGAAGCCGAGGCACTCCCACACGATGCCCTGGCCCGCGAACGCCGCGTCGCCGTGGATCAACACCGGCAGCGAATGCGAGTGCGTCTCCAGATCCTTGGCGATCGTCTGGATCGCGCGCGTCTTGCCCAGCACGACCGGATCCGCCGCCTCGAGGTGCGACGGGTTGGCGACGAGCGACATGTGGACCTTATGGCCGTCGAACTCGCGGTCGGTGGAGGTGCCGAGGTGATACTTCACGTCGCCCGACCCGCCGATGTCGTCGGGGTTGGCCGATCCGCCCGCGAACTCATGGAAGATCACGCGCGTCGGCTTGCCCATGACATTGGCGAGCACGTTCAGCCGGCCACGGTGCGCCATGCCGAATACGATCTCGTTGACGCCCGCCGCGCCGCCGTACTTGATGACGCTTTCCAGCGCGGGGATCATGCTTTCGCCGCCGTCAAGGCCGAAGCGCTTCGTGCCGACGTACTTGCGGCCGAGGAACTTTTCCCACTGCTCGGCCTCGATCACCTTGTTCAGGATCGCCTTCTTGCCCTGCGCGGTGAACTCGACCTGCTTGTCCTTGCCTTCCATGCGCTCCTGCAGGAACTTGCGCTCCTCGACATCGGCGATGTGCATGTATTCGAGCCCGACGTTACCGCAATAATTGGCGCGCAGCGTATCCACGAGCTCGCGGATCGTCGCCCACTGCATTCCCAGCGAGCCGCCGAGATAGACGGGGCGGTCGATGTCGGCGTTGGAGAAGCCGTGATATTCCGTGGTCAGGTCGGCGGGCAGCTCACGCAGCCCCGACAGGCCGAGCGGATCGAGGTTGGCGGCCAGATGGCCACGCACGCGATAGGTGCGGATCAGCAGCTGCGCGCGGATCGAGTCCGCCGCCGCCTTGACGATCGCGTCCTGCGATGGGGCAGGGGCCGCAGCGGCCGGTGCGGGCTTGCCGCCCTTCACGGGCTTGGGCGCGGGTTCCATCTGCGTCGGGTCGAGCCCGGCGGTCAGATCGTCGGTGGTGCTCAGCGGCCAGCGCTTGTTGGTCCACGACGGCGCGCCCATCGAGTTCTCCAGCCCTTCGAAGAAGGATCGCCAGCCGGTGTCGACCGAGTCGGGCGATTCCTTGAAGCGCGCATAGAGCGCGTCGATGAACTGGGGGCTGACGCCTCCGGCGATGTCGCTGAAATCCTGGCCTTCGTAGCCCATGTCACGCTTCCCCGGCCGCCCGTCCTGATATCGTCATCCCGGCGCGTGCCGGGATCCAGAGCCGCGAGCGGCCCGCCTGCCGCCCTGGATCCCGGCATCCGCCGGGATGACCGTCACTTCACTTGTTCAGCACGCTCAGCAGGGTCGAGCCGAGCTCCGAGGGGCTGGCCGCCACCTTGATGCCCGCCTCTTCCATCGCCGCGATCTTGTCCTCGGCGCCGCCCTGGCCGCCCGAGACGATCGCGCCGGCGTGGCCCATGCGGCGCCCCGGCGGCGCGGTGCGGCCCGCGATGAAACCGGCCATCGGCTTCGAGCGGCCACGCTTGGCCTCGTCCTTCAGGAACTGTGCGGCTTCCTCTTCGGCCGAGCCGCCGATCTCACCGATCATGATGATCGACTGGGTCGCCTCGTCGGCGAGGAACAGTTCAAGCACGTCGATGAAGTTCGTGCCGTTCACCGGATCGCCGCCAATGCCGACCGCGGTGGTCTGGCCCAGGCCGGCGTTCGAGGTCTGGAACACCGCCTCATAGGTCAGCGTGCCCGAACGCGACACGACGCCGACCGAGCCCTTCTTGAAGATGTTGCCCGGCATGATGCCGATCTTGCACTCGCCCGGCGTCAGGACGCCCGGGCAGTTCGGGCCGATCAGCCGCGACTTGCTGCCCGACAGCGCGCGCTTCACGCGCACCATGTCGAGGACCGGAATGCCCTCGGTGATCGCGACGATCAGCGGCACCTCGGCGTCGATCGCCTCCAGGATCGAATCGGCCGCGAAGGGCGGCGGCACGTAGATGACGCTGGCGTTCGCGCCGGTCGCGGCGACCGCCTCGTGCACGGTGTTGAAGTTGGGGAGCCCCAACTCCTCGTGCATCGTGCCGCCCTTGCCCGGCGTGACGCCGCCGACCATCTGCGTGCCGTAGTCCAGCGCCGCCTTGGTGTGGAAGGTGCCGGTCTTGCCGGTCATCCCTTGCGTGATGACCTTGGTGTTCTTGTCGACGAGGATGCTCATCGGGTGCCTGTACCTTCTAGCCGTCACCCCGGCGCAGGCCGGGGTCCAGTTGCTACGCCAGCGTCGGGAAGAGGTCGTGCCAGTCGGGGTTCGTTGCCTCGATCTGGCGCAGCTTCCAGCTCCGCCGCCACTCCTTCATCTGCTTCTCGCGCCGGATCGCATCGTCGATACGATCATGCACCTCGAACCAGACCAACGTCTTGCACCCGTATCGGCGGGTAAAGCCTTCCGCGACGCCCTCGCGATGCTCACACACCCGCTTCAACAGGTTGCTGGTTACGCCAAGGTAGAGCGTCCCGTTCCGGCCGCTCGCCATGATGTAGACGTAACCGCGCTTCTCCATCTGTCCGTCACCCTGACTGCGGTCGGGACTGGACCCCGGCCTGCGCCGGGGTAACGGAGCAGAGCCTTACTTCTCCAGCGAACCATCGATGCCCCTGCAGGCGACGAGCAATTCCTTGACCGCGTCCACCGAGACCTGAAGGTTCCCCTTGGCCTCGTCGGACAGCTTCACCTCCACGATCTTCTCGACGCCGCCGGCACCGATCACGACCGGCACGCCGACGTACAGGTCATCCACCCCGTACTGACCCGACAGATGCGCCGCGGCGGGGAGAATGCGCTTCTGATCATACAGATACGCCTCCGCCATCGCGATGCCGCTGGTGGCGGGCGCATAATAGGCCGAGCCGGTCTTCAGCAGCGCGACGATCTCGCCGCCGCCACCACGCGTGCGCTTGATGATCTCGTCGACCTTCTCTTTCGTGGAGAAGCCCATCTCGATCAGGTCGGCGACGGGGATGCCGCTGACGGTGGAATATTCGAGCACCGGAACCATCGTGTCGCCGTGGCCGCCGAGCACGAACGTGTTCACGTCCTTCACCGACACGCCGAACTCCTCGGCGAGGAAGTGCGAGAAGCGTGCCGAATCGAGCACGCCCGCCATGCCGACGACCTTGTTGTGCGGCAGGCCGGAGAACTCACGCAGCGCCCACACCATCGCGTCGAGGGGATTGGTGATGCAGATCACGAACGCGTCAGGCGCGTTGTCGCGGATGCCCTCGCCGACCGCCTTCATCACCTTCAGGTTGATGCCGAGCAGGTCGTCGCGGCTCATGCCGGGCTTGCGCGCGACACCGGCGGTGACGATGATGACGTCCGCACCGGCGATGTCGGCGTAATCGTTCGAGCCCTTGATCGAGGCGTCGAAACCCTCGACCGGGCCGCACTGCGACAGGTCGAGCGCCTTGCCCTGCGGCACGCCCTCGACGACGTCGAACAGGACGATGTCGCCCAGACCCTTGAGTGCTGCGAGGTGCGCGAGCGTACCGCCGATATTGCCGGCGCCGATCAGCGCGATCTTCTTGCGGGCCATCCCATCCCTTCCGTCGTTGACGTGTGAATGGTCATGCCGCCTACGCCCTTCGGGCGCGTCCGGCAACCCGCAAAAGAACGTTAGCAAAAGTTTAATCGCAAATGGTTCGCAAGTGCATTAGACGCTTCCATGCCCCTGCGACAGATAATCTTCCGAGCGCATTTCCTCGAGTCTGCTGACGGTTCGCTGGAATTCGAACGCGCCGTCGCCGCGCGGGTAAAGCTGGTCCGGCTCGGCATCGGCGGACGCCAGCAGCTTCACCTTGTGCTCGTACAGCGCGTCGATCAGCTGCACGAACCGCGCCGCCTCGTTGCGGTTGTCGGGGCCGAGCACTGGAATGCCGACGAGGATGACCGTGTGGTAACGTCGTGCGATAGCGAGATAGTCTGCGGTGCCGCGTGCTTCGCCGCACAGCTTCTTGAAGGCGAAGACCGCGACGCCCTTCAAGGTCTTGGGCACGCGGAGCGCGCGGCCCTGCACGACCAGCTCCTCGGAGGGCACGTGCTGCCGGTCCTCGGGGGGATAGTCGGTGAGGCGGAAGAAGGCGGCGGAGAGGTCGGCGGTCGCCTGTTCGCCGTTGGGGACGCACCAGGTCTTCTGCGAGCCCAGGCGGTCGCGGCGATAATCGACCGGGCCGTTGAGCGCGACGACGTCGAGCCGCTCCTCGACAAGGGCGATAAAGCCCAGGAAATGCTCGCGATTCAGGCCGTTCTTGTAGAGGTCGGCGGGCGCGCGATTGCTGGTCGTCACCACCGTCACCCCGGCTTCGATCAGCGCGGTGAACAGCCGCGACAGGATCATCGCGTCGGGCGAGTTGGTGACCATCATTTCGTCGAAGGCGAGCAGCCGCGCCTCCTCGGCCAGCGCCGCCGCCACGGGCAGGATCGGATCGCCTTCCTCCTTGCGGCGCTCGGCGGCGATGCGGGCGTGGACCTCCAGCATGAACTCGCCGAAGTGGACGCGGCGCTTCCTCGCGATCGCGACGTGCTGGAAGAAAAGGTCCATTAACATCGACTTGCCGCGCCCGACCCCGCCCCACATGTAGATGCCGCGCGCCGGGATCACGCGGCGACGCAACAGCCCGGTGGTGCGCGGCTTCTCCAGTTCGGCTGCCAGCGCGTCGAGCCGGGCCGCGCCCGCCGCCTGTTCGGGATCGGGGCGCAGCTCGTTCGCGTCGATCAGCGTCTGATAGGCGGCGAGCACCTTGCCCATGTCGTTCCTTCCCCGGCGACGCCGACGCGCGCCGATGCTGCTATGCACAATAGCGGTCCGCTTTGCGGGACCGGGCGCGCCGGATCAAGTCGGGCGGCGGTGACGTCCGGTGCCGCTGATGGGGCGCCGGGTGCCGCGCGCACCTCCAAAATAACCGGCATGGTGCGGGAAATTGGGCCCGATTGACGCGATCGGTGGCATCCGGGGACAGCGATGACCGCGTTTTTTCGCGAACCCGGCAACACAAAAAAATCCAGCGCCCGCGTGGGGCACTGGATTGCTTCGCTTCGCTCGCAATGACGAACGTGGCTGGCGTCAGACCAGCCGTTCGACTTCCATCTTCTTGATCTCCGCGATCGCCTTGGCGGGCGACAGCCCCTTGGGGCAGGTGTTCGCGCAGTTCATGATCGTGTGGCAGCGATAGAGGCGGAACGGATCCTCCAGCGCGTCGAGCCGCTCGCCGGTCATTTCATCGCGGCTGTCGGCCAGCCAGCGATACGCCTGGAGCAGGATCGCCGGGCCGAGGAACTTGTCGCTGTTCCACCAATAGCTGGGGCACGACGTCGAGCAGCAGGCGCACAGGATGCACTCATACAGACCGTCGAGCTTCGCGCGCTCTTCGGGCGACTGAAGCCGCTCCTTGCCGGCGGGCGGCGGGGTGACCGTCTGCAGCCACGGCGTGATCGAGGCATATTGCGCGTAGAAATGCGTGAAGTCCGGCACCAGATCCTTGATGACGTCCATCGCGGGCAGCGGCGTGATCTTGATCTCGCCCTTCACGTCCTCGATCGCGGTGGTGCAGGCGAGGCCATTGCGCCCGTCGATGTTCATCGAGCACGAGCCGCAGATCCCCTCGCGGCACGAACGGCGGAACGTGAGCGACGAATCCTGCTCCGACTTGATCTTGATGAGCGCGTCGAGGACCATCGGGCCGCATTCGTCGAGATTGACCTCGAACGTATCGTAGCGCGGGTTCTCGCCCGAATCGGGATCGTAGCGGTAGACCTTGAAGTTGCGCATCGTGCCGCCGGGTTGCGGCGAGGGATGCTTCTGCCCGCCCTTGATCTTGCTGTTCTTCGGGAGCGTGAACTCGGCCATGCGCGCGTCTCGTCTTCGTGGTGGATCGTCGGCGCGCACCAACACGCACCGGCACCGTTCATGGGGCGGGTACACGATCGCGGGGCTTGCCGCAAACATGCCCGTTGCCGCCTACGTAGCTATTCTCCCTCGCGGCTCAAGGGGGATCAGCCGCGACGCGGCCCCACAAGGCCGATCCGCGCGCCATCGGGATCGGTGACGACCGCGGAGAAGGCGTCGCTGGGGATCGGATCCGGCCCCTGCGCCAGCGCGCCGCCGCCATCGATCGCCCGCGCGATCGCGGCGTCGATATCCTCGACCTCGGCATAGAACAGCCAGCCGGGGGCGCCGTCGGGCAGGACGGGCATCGTCGCACCGACGCAGGCGGGGCCGGCATCGACGAAGCGATATTCGCCGAGCGGCCCCATCGACAGCGAACGTTCCTGCCGCCAGCCGAACAATTGCGCGTAGAAGGCGAGCGCGGCGTCCTGATCGACGGTGGTCAGCTCGTTCCATACCATCTGCCCCGGCGCGGTGTCGGGCGGGGTGGTGAAGGCGCGGGACGGTTCGTCCATCGCGCCCCGCATCAGGTAGAACATGTGCCCGTCCGGATCGGCGAGCAGCGCCATCCGCCCGACGCCGGGCATGTCGGTGGCAGGCATCCGCACCGTGCCGCCCGCGTCCTGCGCGGTCGCGATCGTCGCATCGACGTCGTCGACCCCGACATAGAACAGCCAGCCCGGCGTCTGCGGCATTCCCGCCATGAGCGGCATCAGCCCCGCCAGCCCGACGCCATCGCGGGTGCTGACGATGCGATAGTCCAGCCCCGCACCGTCGCCGGAGGGCGCGACCTGCCAGCCGAAGACGGCTTCGTAGAACGTCTGCGCGCGATCGGCGTCGAGGGCGTGATATTCGTACCAGATCGGCGTGCCGTGCGGGTTCCTCATGCGGCGTCTCCCGGCGTGGTGTCGGCGGGCGGGGCGGCGGTCCTGTCCATATGGACCGTCTCCCATGTATGGCCGTCGGGATCCTCGAACGCGCCGCCATACATGAACTGCTGGTCCCTGATCGCGCGGGTCTCACGCCCGCCCGCATCGCGCGCGGCGGCGTGGATCGCGTCGACCTGCGCGCGGTCGTCGAAGGACAGGCAGAACAATGCCGCGCTGGTGGCGTGGGTGTCCGCGATCGGCTTTTCGGTGAAGGTCGCGTAGAAGGAATGGTCGAGCAGCATGACGCTGATCGCGTCGGACCATTGCATCGCGCTGGCGACCCCGTTGGAGAAAGCGGCGTTCCTGGTGAAGCCGATCGCTTCGTAGAAGGCGGTGGCGCGCGCGACGTCGCGCACCGGCAGGTTGACGAAGATCATCCGCATCGCGCTTCGTCCTCTCCGAGTCGCTTCGGGTGGCATCATGCCCGGGTGCGGGCGGGGGGCAAGCCGTGTCGTCGAAGGCGCTTGCGTCATCGCGTCGTTGTTCGGGCGCCACGTTTCCGCAAAATTGCCGGCTTAAGGGAGTGTGGCGCGGGTGGATGCCGGAACAAGCCCGGCATGACGGAGCGGGCGATGGCGGGCCTGTTGCCCCTTCGGCAGGGTCATCAACTCATGCGCGCTCGCGGTGGTGCGGATGGCGGAACACGCCTGGCGACCGGCGGAGGGGCGTCCCAAGCGTCGCGATGCTCCACCGTCCTTCTCCCCTGTCCTGGGGGAAGGCGAAACCGGCGAGGCGTGCGCGCGTTCACGCCCCATCCTCCAGCCACACCCGGCGTGAACGAGGCGTGCCGCGGGTTGACGCGGGCGCGCCGGCTTCGCACTGAGTTCGGCAACACCAGCAAGACGGCGTACCGCATGACCGACATCCCGAACACGCAGCCCGACAGCCGCGACACGACGATCCTCGACGCGCCCGACAAGATGGTGAAGGTGCGCGACCTGTTCGGGATCGACTCGGATATGGAGGTGCCCGCCTTCTCCGTGGCGGACGAGCGCGTTCCCGATCTCGACCCCGCCTATGTGTTCGATCCCGACACCACGCTGGCGATCGTCGCGGGCTTCGCGCACAACCGCCGCGTGATGGTGCAGGGCTATCACGGCACCGGCAAGTCGAGCCATATCGAGCAGGTGGCGGCGCGGCTGAAATGGCCGTGCATCCGCATCAACCTGGATGCGCACATCAGCCGCATTGACCTGGTCGGGCGCGACGCGATCGTGCTGCGCGACGGGCAGCAGGTGACCGAGTTCCGCGAGGGATTGCTGCCCTGGGCGTTGCAGACCCCGACCGCGCTGGTCTTCGACGAATATGATGCCGGGCGCCCGGACGTGATGTTCGTGATCCAGCGCGTGCTGGAGACCGAGGGCAAGCTGACGCTGCTCGACCAGAACCGCGTCATCCGCCCGAACCCGTATTTCCGGCTGTTCGCCACCGCCAACACGGTCGGGCTGGGCGACACCAGCGGGCTGTATCACGGCACGCAGCAGATCAATCAGGGGCAGATGGACCGGTGGAACGTGGTCGTCACGCTCAACTATCTACCCGCCGTCACCGAGGCGCAGATCGTGCTCGCCAAGTCGGGCGAGTATGACAAGCCCGAGGGCAAGAAGCTGGTCGAGAACATGGTCCGCGTCGCCGACCTGACCCGCAAGGGCTTCGTCAACGGCGATATCTCGACCGTGATGAGCCCGCGCACGGTCATCACCTGGGCGCAGAACGCGCTGATCTTCGGCGATGTCGGCTTCGCGTTCCGGCTGTCGTTCCTGAACAAGTGTGACGAGACCGAGCGCGCGCTGGTGGCGGAATATTACCAGCGCGTGTTCGGGAAGGACCTGCCGGAGAGCGTTGTGGCGAAGGCTTGAGGATCGGGGTGGACTAAGATAATTAGTCCATCCGAGGAGGAAGGCGATGGCCGAGGCCGATCCGCAGACCACGTTCAACGTCCATGAGGCGAAGACGCATTTCTCGCGGCTCGTCGACCGCGCGCATGCGGGTGAGGAGATCGTCGTCGCGAAGGCGGGCGTGCCCTATGCCAAGCTGGTGCCGATCGAACCCCCGGTTCCCGCGCGACGCACGCCGGGGCGGTTTCGCGGGCTGATGGATCTTTCCGAGGAAGAGGCGCTCGCTTCCTGCTTTACCGAAGAAGAGCTGGACGAGATCGAAGACCGCAGCATTTTTCCGCCGGACGCTTGATGCGGCTGCTGCTCGATACGCATGCGCTACTCTGGTGGTGGTTCGATGACGTGCCGTTATCGATCCGGGTAAAGGAGGCGATCGGCGACCGCGCTAACGCGGTTCACGTCAGCGCCGCCTCGGGGTGGGAGATCGCCACCAAGATCCGCAAGGGGCACTTGGCGGGGCTTGCCGATCGGATGGCGGATTTCGAACGGCATCTGGCCGATGATGGATTTCGCGCGTTGCCGATCACGATGGCGCACGGAGTGCGAAGCGGAGCATTGCCTGGCGTTCACAAGGATCCGTTCGACCGGATGCTCGCGGCGCAGTCGTTGATGGAAGAACTGACGTTGGTGACGTGCGATCGTGTGATGGCTGACTTTGGCTGCAAGGTTCTCTGGTAATGGCCACCGATACCCCCCTCGATCGCTTCAAGGCCGTGCTGGGCGGCACCGCGCGGGCGCTGTCCGACGAGGCGGAGCTGGAGCTTGCCTATACCAGCGATGCGCCCGCGCAATCGGGCAAGCATCTGCGCGTGCCGATGCCGGCGCGGACGCTGCCCGCCGAGCAGGTGGCGGAGGCGCGCGGCTTCGCCGATGCGTTCGCGCTGCGGCTGCGCCACCACGACACCGCGCTGCATGCGCGTGGCGCGCCCGCCGACGCGACCGCGCGCGCGGTGTATGACGCGGTCGAGGATGCGCGCGTCGAGGCGCTGGGCAGCCGCGGCTATGCGGGGATCGCCGACAATCTGGCGCACGCGCTGGACGTGCGGCTGCGCAGCGACCCGATCACGCGCGCGCGCAACAGGAGCGAGGTGCCACTGGCCTCCGCGCTGGGGCTGATGGTGCGCGAGGCGCTGACCGGGCGGATGCCGCCGGCCGAGGCGGAGCCGGCGCTGGCGCTGGTGCGCGAGTGGATCGGGGACAAGACCGATCTGGGCGCGCTGGCGCTGGCGCTGGACGACCAGCAGAGCTTCCAGGCGCTGACCCGCAAATTGCTCGAACAGCTCGAACTGGTCGAGGGCGAGCAGCAGCCGCAGGACAGCGACGAGGGCGGCGAGGACGAGGAAGGCGAGGAAGGCCAGGACACCGACGCCCCCGACGAGGGCGATGCGGAAGGATCGGAGGGCGAATCCGAGGTCGAGGCGCGTGGCGAGCAGCGCGACGATCAATCGGAGCAGGGCGAAAGCGAGGAGCTGGAAGGCGACGATATCGACGACGCCGAGGGCGAGCCCGGCGACGAGGGCGAGGAGGGGATGCAGCCGGTGCGCCCCAACCGCCCGGTCGCCGACCCGCATGCGCAGTTCGACTATAAGGTTTGGACCGAGCGGTTCGACGAGGTGGTCGCCGCGACCGAGCTGTGCGACGCCGAGGAGCTGGCGAGGCTGCGCGGCTATCTCGACCAGCAACTGGTCCATTTGCAATCGGCGGTGTCGAAGCTGGCCAACCGCCTCCAGCGGCGGTTGATGGCGCAACAGTCCCGGTCGTGGGACTTCGACCAGGAAGAGGGGCTGCTCGACGCGGCGCGGCTGGCGCGCGTGGTGGTGAACCCGACGCAATCGCTGAGCTATAAGATCGAGCGCGACACCGAATTCCGCGACACGGTGGTGACGCTGTTGATCGACAATTCGGGATCGATGCGCGGGCGCCCGATCTCGATCGCCGCGATCAGCGCCGACATCCTTGCGCGCACGCTGGAGCGGTGCGGGGTGAAGACCGAGATCCTGGGCTTCACGACGCGCGCGTGGAAGGGCGGGCAGAGCCGCGAGACGTGGCTGGCCGCCGGGCGCCCGCCGCAGCCCGGGCGGCTGAACGACGTGCGCCACATCGTCTACAAGCGCGCGGACGAGCCGTGGCGGCGCGCGCGCAACGCGCTGGGCCTGATGATGCGCGAGGGGCTGCTCAAGGAGAATATCGACGGCGAGGCGCTGATGTGGGCGCACAACCGGATGATCGCGCGGCCCGAGGAACGACGGATCCTGATGGTGATCTCCGACGGCGCGCCGGTGGACGATTCGACGCTGAGCGTGAATTCGGGGTCGTATCTGGAGCGGCACCTGCGGCAGGTGATCGCGTGGATCGAGAAGCGCTCGCCGGTCGAGCTGGTCGCGATCGGGATCGGGCACGACGTGACCCGCTATTACAGCCGTGCGGTGACGATCATGGATGCCGAGCAATTGGGCGGCACGATCATCGAGCAGCTCGCTGCCCTGTTCGATGCGGAATGAGGATCGGGTGAGCGGATGATCGTGGCACCGCCGGGCGGCTTCGTCGGGCCGGTCAAACGGTCGGTCACGATCGCGGGTCACGCCACCTCGGTCAGTCTGGAGCCGGTGTTCTGGGCGGCGATCGAACGCGCCGCCGTCGCGCATGCGCTGCCGCTGTCCGCGCTGGTGGCGCAGATCGACGCGCTGCGGATCGCGCAGGACGATCCGCCCAATCTCGCCAGCGCGTTGCGGACGTGGCTGGTGACGCAAGGCTATGAGAATCCGTCGCAATAGCATTGACTCTGCAATTCGCTCGCAATAGCTGACGCCTCAGAAAAAAGGGGTTTGTCAGCATGTCATCTTCCACCGCCTCGTTCCTGGCGCTGTCGTGCGTCGGGTTCATCGCCTCCGCGCCCGCGATGGCCGATACCCCCGTGCGCGACGCCGCGACGGTGCAGGACGGGCGCGCGCGGATCGACCGCGACGAGGTGATCGTCACCGGCGCGCGCGAACGCGCGCCCGACCAGCTCGAAAGCCCGAAGGCGACCGCCGCGCTGCTCGACACGCCGCAGACGGTGACGGTCATTTCCGACCAGGTGCTGCGCAAGCAGAACCTGCTGACGCTGCGCGACGCGCTCCAGACGCTGCCGGGCATCACCTTCGGCGCGGGCGAGGGCGGCGGCGGATACGGCGACAGCATCAACCTGCGCGGCTTTTCGGCGAACAACGACATCACGATCGACGGCATCCGCGACAGCGCGCAATACAGCCGCACCGATCCGTTCAACCTGCAGCAGATCGAGGTCTACAACGGCGCCAATTCGGTGTTCAACGGATCGGGATCGGTCGGCGGCACGATCAACCTCGTCAGCAAGGAACCGCGCCCCGAAGACCTGACGATCGTGCAGGCGGCGATCGGCACCGATGCGTATCGCCGCGCGGCGCTGGACGCCAACGAGCGCGTCTCCGACCTGGTCGCGGTGCGGCTGAACGCGGTGTATCACCACAATGACGTGCCGGGCCGCGATGTCGAGAAATACGAGCGCTGGGGCGTCGCGCCCGCGGTGACGATCGGGATGGGCGAGCCGACCAGCCTGACGCTCGCCTATGTCCACCAGCAGGATCGCAACACGCCGATCTATGGCGTGCCGTTCTTCAACAACGATCTGGTCGGCGGGGTGCTGCCCGGCGTCGATCGCAGCGACTATTACGGGTACAGCAACCTGGACCGACAGGACGTGGACGTCGACCGGCTGACCGCGACGTTCCGCCACGCGGTGAACGACCATCTGTCGGTGCGCAACCTGACCCGGTGGCAGCGCGTCGGCCAGTATAGCGTGACCAGCGCGCCGCAGGGCACCTTCTGCCTGTCGAGCGGCACGCAACCGGTGCAGGTGGCGGGGGGCACGACCGGCGCGGCGTGCCCGTCGACATTGCGCCCCGGCGAGTGGTTGCCGTCCGGCCCGCGCGGGCTGGTGCGCGATCAGGTGAACCAATTGTTCGCGAACCAGACCGACATCCGGCTGGAGCATGGCGAGAAGGGCGGCATCCGCAACGTCGCGAACGTCGGCGTGTCGTGGATGATCGAGGATTACAAGATCCGCGCCGGGTCGCTGCTGCGCAATGCCGATGGCTCGGCGGTGTCGCCGTTGCCGGTGCTGTCGATCAGCGCGCCCGACACCGTCTATCGCGGGCCGATCAACGACGTGACGACCGGCCGTTCGCAATCGTCGACGCGCAACGTCGCGGTCTATGCGTTCGATACGCTGGAGCTGGGGCGGCATGTCGAGCTGAACGGCGGGGTGCGCTGGGAACAGCAGCATGCCGAGTTCGACACGCTGCCGGTGCCGGTCGCGCCGGGGGTGACGCAGCCGTTGCCGGCGCAGGTGCGGCAGGTGAACCGCGAGCGGCTGTTCTCGTATCGCGCCGGCCTGGTCTATCACCCGGTCGAGGATGTCAGCCTCTATGCCAGCTATGGCAACGCCAAGACGCCGTCGTCGGCGACGGTGCGGCTGGGCTGCGTCAGCGTGTCGAATTCGGTGGTCACCGACAGTTGCGGCGTCGCGCCGGAAACCGCGCAGAACTACGAGGTCGGCGCGAAGGCCGGGCTGTTCGGGCGGCGGCTGGAGCTGACCGCGGCGGTGTTCCGCAACGAGCGCAGCAATTACCGGGTCGCTTCCAACGATCCCGCGCTGCCGACGGTGCAGGTGCTCGACGGGCGCAGCCGGGTCGACGGCATCGCGCTGGGCGCGTCGGGCAATGTCACGCGTAACTGGACGCTGTTCGCCAATTACACCTATCTCGACAGCGAGGTGCTGCAATCGGTGTCCGACTTCTGTCGCAGCCATCCGGGCGGGAACGGATGCGGCAACAGCGTCGCCAATCCCGATCCGCAACGCGGCAGCCCGCTGGTACAGACCCCGAAGCATTCGGGCAGCCTGTTCACGACTTACAAGCTGCCGTTCGGGCTGGAGGTCGGCTATGGCCTGACCTATCAGGGGGCGTTCACCACCTATGTCCCGTCGCTGGCGAATGCGACGCTGTTGAAGGCGGACGATTACCTGATCCACCGTGCGTATCTGGCGTACAGTTTCCGCGAGGGGCTGACGATGCAGCTCAACGTGCAGAACTTCACCGACGAAAAGTATCTGACCAACGTGCGCAACAACGTGAACGCGACGACCGGGGTGGTGACCGGCGGCTGGGCGATGCCCGGCGACCGGCGGCAGGCGGTGCTGAGCGTGTTCTATAGCTTTTGACTCGGGTGAGTGGGATGTCGGATCGCCATCGGCTCCGTTCGTCCTGAGCTTGTCGAAGGACGGGGGCCGGGCACGTGCTTCGACAGGCTCAGCACGAACGGGGTGGTGGATCTGCCCGCTCGATACGAACATGGTGTAAAGGCCTCTTGATGCTGATCGCGATTCCCGACGTCCTCGATGCCGCCACGCTGGCGCAGGTGCGCGACACGATCGATGGGGCCGAGTGGATCGACGGCAATGCGACGTCGGGGCCGCAGGCGGCGCTGGCCAAGCGCAACCGGCAATTGCCCGAGGCGGCGCCGGCGGCGCGAACCGCGGGGGGCGTGATCCTGGACGCGCTGGGGCGATCACCGTTGTTCGTGGCGGCGGCGCTGCCCGCGAAGGTCTTTCCGCCGCTGTTCAACCGGTATGAGGGCGGCGAGGATTTCGGGCTGCACGTCGACAATGCGATCCGCATGACGCGCGGGAGCGACTTTCGCCTCCGCAGCGACCTGTCGGCGACGCTCTTCCTCGAAGAACCCGATCGCTATGACGGCGGCGAGCTGGTGATCGAGGACCAGTTCGGGGTGCAGGAGGTGAAGCTGCCGGCGGGGCATATGGTGCTGTATCCCGCGTCGAGCCTGCACCGGGTGGCGCCGGTGACGAAGGGCACGCGGCTGGCGAGCTTCTTCTGGATCCAGTCGATGGTGCGCGACGACGGCGCGCGGCGGATCCTGTTCGAGCTGGATCAGGGCGTGCAGGCGGTGGCGGCGGCACAGGGGCAGGGCGCGGCGGCGACGGTGCGGCTGACCGGGGTGTACCACAACCTGCTGCGGCGCTGGGCCGAGGTGTAGGGGGGGGCGGCGGGGCGCCGGTCGGTTCGCCGCTGTCACCGCCTGCCCATCGTCATTGCGAGCGGAGCGAAGCAATCCAGGGCGTCCTGGTCCGGCACTGGATTGCTTCGCTCCGCTCGCAATGACGGGGTGGCTTACACGTCGCGCAGCGTGGCGCGCGCCCTTCGACAGGCTCAGGGCGAATGGGGTGGGAAATTCGGGTGGCTTTCGTCAGCCTTACCCCGTTCGTGCCGAGCTGGTCGAAGCACGTGCCCATGACATGCGGCTCCGTGTTCGCTGCCCGTTCGTGCTGAGCTTGTCGAAGCACGTGCCGCGTGGGGCACGCCCTTCGACAGGCTCAGCACGAACGGCGGAGGGGCGGCTCAGCACGAACGGGTATGGGCCGGGGCGGCCTTACCGCCCGAGCAGCACGCGCGCCTGTCCCGCGATCTGCGCCAGCATCGCGGCATTGGGGGTCTGCGCGTTGCGGGCGCGGTCGATCACCGCGCGGAATTGTCCGACGCGCGCGGCGTTGCGGGACAGCCAGTCGTCGACCAGCGCGACGGGGTCGCCCGCGCCGGCGCGGCCGAGGAAGTCGAGCCGCAATTGCTGGAAGTCGCGCGCGAGGCCGGCGATCAGCAGGCGCTCCCACGGATCGCTGGGGTTGATGCGCGTCGCGGTGCCCTGTGCCCAGTCGAGGCCGAGCCCTTCGCCGAGCCGGGTGAAGGCGCGCGCGAGCTGCGTCTCGTCGATCGCGGCCCGCTCGCCCAGATCGGCGAGGCCGACCGCGCCGTCGAGTTCGAACAGGCGCACGACGCGGATCGCGAGATCGTGCGGCGCGCCGGCGCCCTCCAGCGTGTCGGCGATGCGGCGCGAATGCGCGCGCGCCTCGTCGAGCAGCAGGTCGTCGGTGGCCGCCAGCCGGTCGATCCCGCCCGACAGCCGCGCGAGCACCGTCGAGGGCATCGTGCCGGGGGCGGTGGCGCGCAGCAGGTCCGCGATCTGCGACCGGACCGCGACCGCGACCTCGTCGAACAGCGCGAGGCGCCCGGCCTCGGGCATCGCGGTCGTCTCGATCCCCTGCCACAGCGACGCGAGGTCGAACTGGCGTTCGGCGACGACGAACATCGCCGCGATGTCCGACAGCGTGGCGCCTTCCTCCTCGGCCAGCTCGAACGGGTGGAGGATGCCGATGCGGTTGACGATGCGGTTGGCGAGCTTGGTCGCGATGATCTCGCCGCGCAGGCGATGCGCGTCGATCAAGGCGGCGAACCGCTCCTGCATCGCACGCGGGAAGGCGGCGTGGAGGTCGGGGAGCATCGCCGCGTCGTCGCCGAGCGGGGAATGTTCGATCGCGTCCTGGAGCGACAGCTTGGCGGTTGCCAGCAGCACCGCGAGTTCGGGGCGGGTGAGGCCGCGACCCTCGCCGGTGCGGCGAAGGAGGTCGGTGTTGCTGGCCAGTCCCTCGACATGGCGATCGAGGCGGCCGGCCTCCTCGAACACCTCGATCAGGCGCACGTAGCTGGGCAGCGCCTGCGCGCCGCCGCCCTCGGCGATCGACAGGCCGAGCGTCTGGAGGCGGTTGTCCTCCAGCACCAGTTGCGCGACGTCGTCGGTCATGCTGCCGAGCAGGGTGTTGCGGTCCTCGAACGACAGCCGGCCCTCGATCATCTCGCGGTTGAGCGCGATCTTGATGTTGACCTCGTTATCCGAGCAGTCGACGCCCGCCGAATTGTCGATGAAGTCGGTGTTGATCCGCCCACCGCGCGCCGCGAAGGCGATGCGCGCGGCCTGCGTGACGCCCAGGTTCGCGCCCTCGCCGATCGCGATCGCGCGCAGTTCCTCGGCATCGACGCGCAGCCGGTCGTTGGCGGGATCGCCGACGGTGGCGTTGTTCTCCGCCGCCGCCTTCACATAGGTGCCGATGCCGCCGAACCAGATCAGGTCGGCGGGACTTTTCAGGATCGCCGAGATCAGCGCGGTTGGCTCCATCCGGTCGGCGGTGATGCCGAGCGCGGCCTGCACTTGGCGGCTGAGCGGCACCGACTTCATGTCGCGCGCGAAGACGCCGCCGCCTTCGGAGATCAGCGACGTGTCGTAATCGGCCCAGCTCGAGCGGGGGAGCGCGAACATGCGCGCGCGCTCGTCCCAGCTCGCCGCCGGATCGGGATCGGGATCGAGGAAGATGTGGCGGTGGTCGAACGCGGCGACCAGCTTGATCGCCTTCGACAGGAGCATCCCGTTGCCGAAGACGTCGCCCGACATGTCGCCGCAGCCGACGACGCGGATCGGCTCGCTCTGCACGTCGAGGCCACGTTCGGCGAAGTGGCGCTGGACCGAGACCCACGCGCCCTTGGCGGTGATGCCCATCGCCTTGTGATCATAGCCCTGCGACCCGCCGCTGGCGAAGGCGTCGCCCAGCCAGAAGTCACGGTCGAGCGCGATCGCGTTGGCGACGTCGCTGAACGTCGCGGTGCCCTTGTCGGCGGCGACGACGAAATAGGGATCCTCGCCGTCGAGGATCGTCACGCCCGCCGGATGGACGACCTGCCCGCCCTCGATATTGTCGGTGATCGACAGGAGCGTGCGGATGAAGATGCGGTAGGCCTCGGTCCCCTCCGCCAGCCAGGCGTCACGACTCGAGGGGGCGGGGAGCTGCTTGGCGTAGAAGCCGCCCTTCGCGCCGGTGGGGACGATGACCGCGTTCTTGACGCGCTGTGCCTTCATCAGCCCGAGGATCTCGGTGCGGAAATCGTCGCGGCGGTCCGACCAGCGCAGGCCGCCGCGCGCGACCGGGCCGGCGCGCAGATGGATACCCTCGACGCGCGGGCTGTACACCCACACCTCGCGCCACGGGAGGGGAGCGGGCAGGCCGGGGATCTTCGCGCTGTCGAGCTTGAAGGCGAGCGCCTCGTTCGCGGCCTCGGTGAAGGCGTTGGTGCGCAGCGTCGCGTCGATGACCGCGCGGAAGGCGCGCAGGATGCGATCGTCGTCGATCCCGGTGACCGCGTCGAGCCCGGCGTCGATCACCGCCTGCGCGGCATCGGCGTCGGCGGTGGAGGCCGGATCGTGGACGGCGGTGAACCGCGCGACCAGCGCCTTGGTCACGTGACGGACGCGGGTGAGCGTGTCGACGACGTTGGCGGGGCCGTAGCTCATCCCCGCCTGGCGCAGATAGCGATACCAGGCGCGGAACAGCACCACGTCGGACGGCGACAGCCCCGCCTCCAGCATCAGCCGGTTGAAGCCGTCATCCTCCGCGCGGCCTTCCAGCACCTGCGCCAGCGCCTCCTGCAGCGTGTCCGCGCTGTCGAGGACGGCGGGAATGTCGGCCTTCGTCTCCAGCGTGAAATCGTGGATCGAGCTGCGCTCCTCGTCGGTCAGCGCGGTCGGCATCTCCTCGATCACGCGGAAGCCGAAATGCTCGAGCGCGGGGACCGCATCGGACAGCGCCAGCGGGCCGCCCTGGCGATAGACCTTGAGGTGGAGCATCCCGTCGCCGCCGGCGGTGAAGCGCACCTCGCGATCATGATCGCCGTCGAGGTTGGCGATCGAGACGATGTCGCGCGCCGCCTCGTCGGCGGTGGCGCCGGTGCGGTAGCGCGCGGGGAAAGCGGCGGCGTGGCGCAGCGCAAGGCGCGCGGCACGGGCCGGGCCGACCTCGTCCGCCAGCGCCGCCTCGATCGACGGTGCCCAGCCGCGCACCATCTTCTCCAGCTCGGCATCCAGCGTCAGCGCGTCGGGCAGCACGCCCGAGGCTCGCAGATCGACGGTGTAGCGCAACAGCGCGACGCGCCCGTCCTCCACGCTGGTCGACCAGTTGAGCACCTGGCCGTTGGCGGCCTCCGCCAGCATCTCGCCGATCGCGACGCGGCGCGCGGTCGTCATCTCGTCACGCGGCAACCACACGAAGGCGTACAGGTGCCGCCCGAGCGGGGAGGGGACCAGCACCAGCTTCGGGCGCGGGCGATCCGCCAGGCTCATCGCGGTGAGCGCCAGTTCCTCCATCGAGGCGGCATCGACCGCGGTCATCAGGTCGTGCGGCAGCGTGGCGATCGCGTGGGTCAGCGCCTTGCCGGTGTGGCCGGCGGGATCGAACCCGAACTTCGCCTCGCTGGCGGCCAGCCGCTGGCGCAGGACCGGCACGCTGCGCGGCGGCGCGTTGAGCGCGGCGGAGGTCCACAGCCCGGCGTGAATTGACAGACCGGTGACGCGCCCGCCGGTGTGGATCGGCACCACCAGCAGATCGAGCGGCACACGGCGGTGGACCGGCGAGATCAGGCTGGACTTCAGCAGCAACGGCGCGGCGTTGCCGGCGGTGAAATAATCGACCGCGAGCCGCCGGGAACGATCCGCGAGGATCGGCACCTGATGATCGTTGGCGACGATCCCGAGCGGGGCGGCGGCATCCTTGTGCCCGTCGGCGTGCCAGCGTTCGTGGCCCAGCAAGGTGAAGTGGCGATCGAGGAACCAGCGCAGCAGCGCGGCGCCTTCCGGATCGCCGCCGACATCGTCGATCAGCCCGGCATCGGCCGCCAGCGTGCCCTGCATCGCGCGCCAGTCGCGCACCGCGACGCGCACGTCGGCGAGCAGATGCTCGATCTCGTCGGTCAGCGCGCGCCGGTCGCGCGCGTCGACGCGCTCCAGCTCGATATAGATCATCGATTCGGGCTTGCCGTCGTCGCCCTCGATATCGGTCAATCGTCCCTCGGCATCGCGCGACACGCGGATCACCGGGTGGATGACGCGATCGACCGCGATGTCGCGATCGCCGATCGCGGCGGCGACGGAATCGACCAGGAACGGCATGTCGTCGTTGACGATCGCCAGCCGCATCCGCCGCCGCGCGCCGTCGCCGGGCAATTGTTCGAGCGCGAGGACCGGCGTGTTCGCGGGGCGCACCGCGGCGGTATGCGCCAGGAAGGCCGCGGCCTCCGCCTGCTTGTCCTCGCCGAAGCCGGCGATCTCACCGGGAAGCGCGCGATAGGTGAGCCGCGCCGCCAGCGCCGCAGACAGTATCTGGAGAGACTTTTCGGGCATGGCGCCAGCTATGCGCGCCTCCGCCGGCTATCTCAAGCGTTGCTGCGCTGCATCGTTGCAGACGCGGCGTGCATCAATGCAGCCGACGCAGCACCTGCTCGGCCAGCCGCGCATCGTCGGCGATCGTGCCGACGACGACGATTCCGTGCGCGGTGGCGCGGCCCAGCAGGACGACCGGCGCCCCCTCCGCACAACCGCTGTCGATCGCCAGCTCGGCGAGCGGGGCGCGCTCGGCCAGTGGCAGCGTGCCGGAGCGGGTGGGGGCGGGGGCGTCGGGCTGGCGTTGCGCGCGCTCGGCGGCGACGATGCCCTTGATGCCGCCCTCGGCGCGCTCCAGCGCGTGCGCCAGCGCGCCCTCCGCGATCCCGCCGCGCTGCGCCCAGGCGAGCACGGTCGCGGCCTCGGTCAGGCGGGTCTTGTCGTGATCGACGCCGAAGACGAGCTTGGCGATCGCCGTCATCGGCGCGCGCGCCTGCGGGCGGATCCCGGCCTCGGCGAGCAATTCCTCCAAGCGGCGCGGATCGGCGGCGGCGGCGATCGCGACGTCATGCGCCCGGCCCAGCGCGCGATAGAGCGCGGCGTGGCTGCGCGCGCGCGCGGCGCGGGCCGCGGCGGCGCTGTCACGCGCGGCGGCCAGCCGATCGTCGAGCGAGAGCGGGGCGGCCTCTTCCTCGCCTTGCGGCGTCGCGGCGCACGGGCCGTCCGCCCAGGCCCCGCTGGGCACCGGATCGTGGCGCGGCATGCGAATCGCGGCGGCCAGCTCGGCATCGAGCCCCGCCTGGTGATCGGCGGCGGCCAGTTCCTTCCAGTTGATGACGCCGTAGATATAGTCGATCGTCCGCGCATCCGACGAGAACGGCATCAGGATGCCGCGATACATGGTGTTGTGCCCGCGCGTGCCGGTGAACTCGGCCTCGAACCCGATCGGCGCGCGATTGGCGATGATCTGCAGATAATGGTCGGTCAGCCGCGACAGCAGCGAGCGCGAGGGCACGTCGGAGATGTGCAGGATCGACTGGTCCAGCCCGCATTCCTCGCGCAGCGCGCGCCCGATGAACTGGATCGTGGGATCCTCGACGCCGGCGGAGAAATCCAGCAGCACGCTGTTGGGTCCGAAATCGGCGATGCCCTCCGGCTCCAGATCGTCGATCGCGGGATAGAGGCGACCCCGCAGCAGCGACACCCAGTGATTGTAGGCGCGCACGTGCATCCGCCGTTCGTCGCCGCCGACGGGCGCCGTCGCCTCGCCTACGCCGCCCTCGGTGGGGTCGTCGTCCTGGCGAAGATCGTCGTAGCCGTGCGCGCTGTCCATGCTCATCGTCCCGGCGAGCGGCCAGTCATTCGGCCGGAGTCGCAGGGACGCTTTTGCGCGATGGATGGTAAACGCACGGTAAAGCCGCGAAGCGCTTGTCAGGCGCGTTTTGCGGTGCTACGCGCCGCCACCACGACGCTTCCCACCGGGAGGTTCGTTGGCCGCTTTAGCTCAGCTGGTAGAGCATCGCATTCGTAATGCGGGGGTCACAGGTTCGAGTCCTGTAAGCGGCACCATCTATACATAAAAAAATGTATATATCGCAACGTTTTGGCAGCAAGCCGATGCGGTGTTCACCCACATCTGTTCCCTCATTTAGCGGTGGTTCGTTGCGAACAGGCGCGAACAACGCCGGACACGCTTACCCCATAGAAACCTCTGCCGCCTATCCCCGCGCCGATGCCCGGCAGCGAGGACGTGGTGACAGATTTGTATGCGATGACGCCCAGGCAGGCGATTGCGACGATCCGCGACGTGGGTGCAGAAGATCCCGCCACCCTGATCCGGGATCATTCCGCCGCCGGTCTCGTGCGGTCGTTCGCGCTGCGTCAAGTGACGATCGACGCGCAGGGCAATCGGACTGAGGTGCGAGGTCGAGCGATACAAACTCAAACCTGGGAACGCATGATCCGCGATGGCGTAGACGGTGACGTTTGGGGCGGCGGCACCGTTCGACTGCCGCGGTCAGAGTTACTTGGCGGCGAGGCGGCGCTGCACATCACTGGCGTCGCCTTTCATCCCGACGACATTCAGCGCCTCGCAGATCAGCAGCGACCGCCCCTTCAGCCGCCGCGAAAGCGGGCGCCAACGTCACCGGCGTCGCAGGTCGAGGCGGCGGCACAAGCGACGGCCGCTGTCGAGCAGTTGACGGACACTCCGCCGAGGCGGCGCCCGAACGCATCAGCTATCCCGCCCGGCGCCATTCTCTGCACGGTGAACCAGGCCAAGGAAGCGTTGGGGATCGGTCACACGAAGGTGTACGAGTTGCTCAAGGCTGGCCGGCTGACGCGAGCTGAAGGTGTCGCCGGGACGCGGATCACGGTGGCCAGCGTGATGGCGTTGGCTGGAGCAGCCGACAGATGAGGCTTCGTTTCAGGAAGGCGGCCCCACCACCGATCGCCGGGTAAGCACAAGGTTGGCGATGCCGCCCCACTCCCGCCGCGCGCGGCCATCAGTCCAGCGGCGACGGGGCCGATGTGGATAACTCTGTGGATCGAATGTGGGGTATTGACTCTCAGAGAATCTTGACGCCGCCGCACGCGACTCCTATGATTCGATCAACCCTGCCGCGCGCGAAGTCCCAAGTTCCACTTGGGATACGGTTCGTCCATAGCGCCGGTGGGGCCATTACCTGTCGCGCTTGCTAGACCCCACAATTTCGCTGTCTGGTGATATGAAGAGCCAGTGACGATAGCGATGCGTCCAGCGCAACTCCTTTCCGCCACCGGCTGTACCGGTAGTTATGCCGATGTTGAAGCCGGGATAGATCGCTCGGATGCGCTTGGAGATATGTCGGTAAACGCGCTCTTTTGCGCGCGTCCTTTTCCCTCTCCGGCGCTGGCCAGGTGGTATTTCAAGATGCTTATCGTTCAATCTGAACTGCATCGATCCGAGCACAACATCAAGGCATTGGAGCAGATCGTGCTGCTTTGAGTCGACGTCTGCAATGTCCTCCCGCGCAATCGACAGACCTGCCCTGCGGAAGGCCGGATTGCTGTTCAGCCCTACAACAAAGCCCTTGAATCTCTCGATTTTCTCCCTCGTATCAGGTAATTGGTCTAGCAGCAGGCGGAGCCGCGCGGGCTCGTCGTTCGTGCGATGACGAAGGCCAAAAGCGTGCTTGATGAATTGATAGTATAGAATGAAATACTGCTGGTCGCGCTGATCGGCCGTAAGGCCGCGCCGGCGGAACATGTTTTGGGTGAACATTATCCGCACCTTCACCTTGTTCGATTCAATCAAGTCGAAAAATGCATCCATCAATTCGATGTATTTACCTTCGTAGGCCTCAGTAATTTTCTGCCACTTCACCTCACCTCCAAGGTTTAGGGCAGCCTTTTTCTCCGCAAGCACCCGCCGAACGGTTGCATCATCGCGAGATGTGACCAGCGCCCCGCCGTAGAAGTTCGAAAAGTAGTCACCCTTCGACACAGATTCATCGGAGTAGATCAGGTATTCGAGCACAGCCGTCTCCCGCGGCTATGTTGCTAAAGACGACAATTGGATTCGGCAACCATAGGATAGAAAGCCTATCGCTGTAGCCCAGATCGCGTCGTTCAGACGCGCGGTGCCAAGCTGCTGACAGCGCCACAGCCTACTGGCCATGGCTGGACAGCAACATCAAAGAGTTAAGCCGCGCGCGGCATCGGACCCGGATGCTGCAGCGCTGTCGACGGAGGGGGGGCCGCCGACGTGCTGGGGTTGTTGCTCGGAACGGTCAACAACCTCATCCGGCGGGGGGACCTGATCGCGAAGAAGGTCGGTTGGCCTGTGCTCGTTCAGGCCGACAACCTACGGTTTGCGCGCCGCGTGATGGCCAGCGCGAGGCGGCCTCGTTGACTGCGGGTAGTTACTCACGTGTTGCTGGCGACAGGCTTGCGGTATCAAGGCTCGATTCTACTTGCCTCAGCCCCTCAATAGCTGCACGCTGCCAATGTTGTTTATCGACAGATGCCTTGGGGCCGACGATGACTGATAAAGCAAAGCGCGTATCTGGTGTCGCCGAAGGCGCAGATACATCCTCGCCCGCAAATCCCGGCAAAGACCTTTTCACGGGAGTCGTCTATGTCGAGGGGTTATCCGTCTCGACGCCGAGCTTGGGTGGAGATACCCTTAGCAGACTTTTAGATACAGGCTACTTTAAGCACTCCAAAGTGGATTCTAAAGGCGGCAAAAAGCTTACTGAGCACGTAGTTTTCTATTCTTCCTCTAGTGGCATTACCCATTCAGACCTTTTTAGAATTCGAAAAGACGATAAGATTACCGTTCGTGTGCCAGTTCGTTTCACAGGTGAGGAAAATGCGCCAGGACTAAATTCCGGAAGAGGCGTTCTAGGCATTGCTAATCACGAGGTCGATTTGATTGTTAGGGCAGATGACATTCCTAATGAATTAGTTGTACCTCTTGATGGACTTGAAGTTGCTGACATCATTAGACTCGGTGAAGTCGATCTGCCTCATGGAGCAGAACTTCCAGCAGACAGTAAGAACGTAGTAATTGCTTCGATAGAGGAAGCTGGCATCGACGGCGATGATGTTTTGGCGGCCTTGATTGATATTATGCGCACAAGGTATGAAGCGCTTTTGGGTGAGCCATCAGCCCATCTAGCTTACATTGTTCAAAAAACGCAGTTGACGAGGGAGGCGGCTGATGTTCAGCAGGGCTAAAATCGGTGCAGCGGCCCAAGAGATAGCTAACCACTTGCAATTGGTGGAGCATGTCAAAGCTTTGCAAGATGGTCAGAAGGCCATAGCCGATAGCATTGCGGTTCTAAATGATCGCATAAGGGCGATCGAACTTGAAATGTCTACCTTGAAAGCAGAAGTAAAGCTGGAAGCTTTGAAAGAGGCTCAGGGTGTAATCTTTGCGGTCCAAGGAGGGCTCAACCAACGAATTGAGGATGTTGCCGTCCAGGTAGCAGTCCTTAGAGCCACTGGCGGTGTCTCACACGCCGTGGAAGGCGCAAGGCGTGCCGCGCCACCGAGCTTGCAGGTCGTTCAGCCTGGTCACGATCCCATCGAGCCCGTCGCTTAACTAACAAACATCGCTTCTACGATGGCCTGCATCAAGACGCCGCGCGGCACGGGTACGCTGACCGACGTCCACCCCGCGTTCTGCGCTCGACGCAAGCCATACAGCCCGATCCACGATCGCCCGTGCTGTCGCCACGCACGTTGCAGCGCCGCCACCGGCATCAGCACGCACGTCGCCGCCGGCGCGTGTGCATAGGCGATAAAGTCCGCCGCCAACGGCTTCTGCACCCAACCGGGCGACTTCCGCACCTCGTCGGACCATCGCTCCAGCAGGACGTCGGGCCAGTCCTCGGTGCGGATCTTCTCGTCGACGGTGTAGGTCCGCCCGCACGACAGCGTCAGCAGGCGATCGATGCCGCCGCGCTGCGCCCACCCATCATGCTCGACGGCGACGGCGGACATCAGCGTCGGGAACGCTCGGCGGTAGATGGGCAGCCACCAATCTGGCCCGTACTGCGCCGCCAACGCGTGGCTGTCCTCGAACCGATGCACGCGGGTGAAGCCCGACGTCCGCGCATGACGGGCGACGGGCTGGTGAATGACGCGACCGGGTGACGCCGGGTGCCACGGTGCGGTGCTATTGATCGCCATCACGGTCGTCCTCGCGGTCGTGGGTGTCTTCGTCGTCGTCGCGCAGATCCTCTACGTCCGGGTCACCGTCGATCTGGTCCATGCGGTCGATCATGCGCTCGGTCAGCCTGGCCAGCTCGTCACGCGGCAAAACCGGGATCGCCGCGAACAGCGACCCCGTGCCGGGCAGGTTGCTGGGTCGGCTCCACGCCCGTCGACGCTCCCGTCGCCATTGGGGACGGCGCTGCGGTGGCGGCGCGGGCGTGTGGAAGGCGTGGCCCATCAGGCGACCTGTCCTAACTGGCGCTGCTCGATGGCCAGCTTGATCGCCTCCTGCCGGTCTGGACGCCCAATCAGGGGCGCCATGACGGTGGTCAGGTCTTCCGGGTGGCACTCGTCCACCATCAGCGCGAGACGTCGGCCCGACATCAACGCATAGCCGCCGCCAATCCGCGTCATTGCCGACAGCCACGCGGCTGGATCGAAGGTATCGAGGTGCTTCAGCACGGTGGCCATCTCACTGGTCCTCCGACTTCGGCAGCCAGCACTCGACGCGCTTTTGGATCCACGCGAGATCGTCGTGCTGGGCTTCGGTCGGCTCGTTTTCCGGGCGGACTGTGGCCGCCAGCCGAAGCGCGCAGTTGGCCACCGCCACGAACGTGATCTCGCTGAGGAGGTGATGATCGACGACGGACGCCTCGTCCCCCTCGCTCAGCATTTGGTCGTGCATGCCCGCGAGCTGGATCAGGACGGCAAGCACATCAGCGACCGACACTGGCGGCTCGTTCACGATCGCTCGATTGAGCGCTTCATGCTGGCGGCTCCACGTTCTGGACGAGATGCCGAAACTCTCGCGGGCGAGGTCGCTCCGCTTCTCGGCGGCGTCCACCGCCCGGTTTCGCCGATCGGCGACGTCGCGCATCAGCATGAGCTGTCGAATGGGTGTGTCGGCCATGTCAGCGGCCCTCCGGCTTTGGCGTGCGGCCGAGCTGAAACCCGATGTGGATGCCAAACCACTGGAGCTGAAAATACCGCACGGGTCCTTCGCCGCCGGTCTGAAGGCGTCCGCCTTCATCGACGCGGATCTCCTGCATGCGCTCGACGTGGATGGCGCCCCAGTCGTACCAGGGCTCGGCGGCTGCGATGAGGCGGCGAAGGCCGCTGCTGATAGTGGTGGCGACCATCGTTATGCCCCCATCTTCAGGAGGCGACGGGCGTCGGCGAAGATATGCACCATAACCTTTCCGTCGAGGTCGCAGCCGCGATATGAGCGCTCGATGACGGCCATCTTGTACGCCAGCGCGGCGGCATCGGGAGCGGGGCACGCCAGCATCTTGGCTTCTGCGTCGGTCTGCGCGTCAACGGATGCTTCCCAGCGCTCGTTCACGTCCCCGAGGGTTCGCGCATCCAGCGCCTTCTCACGCGCCTTCCATGCGGCGAGGTCGATCCAGTAGCGCTGCTGCTCCGGCAGCCTCGCTTGCTCGCGCTCATGCTCGTCGCTGAAGGCGCGAAACTGCGCGATGGTCATATCGGCAATCTCGCGCGGCAATGCGGCACGCTTGGGCTCTTCGGGCTTCGGGCCGATCAGGGGCAGTCCGGCTTGATACTCCTTCCAGCGCCGGTCATGCTCGAGACCGATCTCGGTCATCCGCGCGTCCGCCTGCTGGTAAGCGGCCACGAGCGCGTTCCACTCCGACCTGCTGGGGGGGATGCTACCGATCACGGGCGCGGCCAGCGTCACAGCGGCGAGACCAGCGCTCCCGATCAGGGCACGGCGAGAGGTGAGGACGGTCATGGTCATGCCTCCCCTGCGAGGAACGGTTCGGCTTCGGCGGCGATGCGCGCCGCGTCTTCCGGTGTGGGTTGCGCGCCCTCGGCGTTGACGATCACCAGCAGCGCCAGCTTGGCCATCATTTCGGCAGCGTTGGCCGCCGCCGTCTTCATGATCTTGCGGTCGAGATCGTTGACGGTGATGCACGCCGCATCGTGCCCCGGGGTGCCCTCGGTCAGCGTCTCGGCGCGGGCCAACGTTGCCTGCCGCTCGGAAAGCCACGCTCCGTGGCGGTTCTCGCCACCGGGCAGGCGATCCGTGCTTGCCGGCTTCGTCTGCGCGACGTCATGCAGGTTGTTGCTGAGCGTCTGGGCCATTTCACCAAGGCCCTCGATCGCCTCGGCAGCCACCGACGTTTCAGGCGCACCGCCGAGCGAGTCGCCGACCAGCGCGCACAAGGCGGAGATGGACGATGCCGTGCTCGCCGCAGCGAAGAGGCGGGTATCCGCGATGTGGATCATGTTCGGTTCGGTGGCCATCTCAGTCCTCCAGCAGGAAGGTGGCGAAGTCGACGAGCGTGGCGACGCCGTTAAGCGCGCCAGCCATGACGGTGGGGTTCACCGACTTGAACTCGCTGGTGGTGCCGCGCTGGGCGACCGCATCTGCATCAAAGCAAGCTGCGGCCATCACGGTCAGGATCGCGGCGGCTTCGTGCAGCATGTCGCGGCTGCGTTCGGCCGGCGCGACGCTGTTCACAACGGCGAACGGACGCTTTCCATCCATTTCCCAACCAGCGAGCGTGTTGCGGGCTTCGATGAGGGGCGTTGTCGCCATCGCTCAACCCTCCCGCGCCAGCAGGCAGCCGTTGCCGGTGTGCCGGGTGAAGAGGCGCTCGCAAGCGTCGGCGGCGATCACCGCCTCGATGGCGCGCTGCTGTCGCGGCGAGGACGCGCGGTGCTCCCCAGCGAGGGCACGGGCGTAGGCGCCGGGATTGCCGGTGCGCAGGTGGAGGCGGGCCACGTCGACCGCCTTCGTCACCGTCTTGCTCATCGCCACGGTCACGCCTCCATCGCTTCGGCAAGGCTGTCGACACGCGACAGGCCAAGGTGCGGCTGGAACTGGTAGAAGCGGTTGGTCGAAGGCTGCCACAGTGCCCAGATGTCAGGCCGACCGTCACCGGGGGTCAGGACACGCGCCTTAACGATCAAGCCGTGGACGAAGCCAATGTTGACGACCTGCCCGACTTCCCAGCGCTGCTTGGCGCGAGGCGAGCCGTGGCCGTCGTAGAGGCCGCCGCCGCCGACGCGGGGTACGCGGTACAGGGGGTTGGCGGGACGACCGCCAAAGGGTAGTGTGCTCGTAGCCATAAATCGTTCCTCCAGAACGGTTTTGGTTAGGCCGGGCGCGGAGGGCTCAATCTCTTCGCTCGGCCAACTGGTACTCTCAGTACCACTAGATTGATCTCGTCGCAAGCGTTCGCTGACGTTCGTCGTTCACCGCGTCGGATTTGATGCTAAAGTGCATGAATGCACCTCACCGCCGCCCAATGCCGTGCCGCACGGGCCTATCTTCGATGGACAGCAGCAGACGTTGCAGCGGCGGCTGGCACCGGCATTATGACCGTGAAGCGACTAGAAGGCGGCGAGGCCATCAACCCCGGTTCTGCCGTGAAAATTGCCGAAGCGTTCGCAGCGGCGGGTGTCACCTTCATCACCGCCGGGGAGTCGTCCCCGGACGGTGGCGATGGGCTTCGCGTTAGCGTTAGGAACTCCGCTTCCGCGGGGTGACGATCACCTTCAGCTTCTTGTGCTGCA
Organism: uncultured Sphingomonas sp.; assembly: GCA_913777325.1. GTDB lineage: Bacteria > Pseudomonadota > Alphaproteobacteria > Sphingomonadales > Sphingomonadaceae > Sphingomonas. The sequence continues at coordinate 73,821 of CAJYSA010000072.1, forward strand.
GCATGTGGCACGGGACACACAGCGCCTTCATGAAGCGCCAGTCATACCGGTCCTTATGACCGTGGGGCAGGTCGTGGTGCGCCTCGGCGGACGGTCGACCGCACCGCTGGCAGCGGGGATGCGCGTCGAGGTACAGCTTGTTCCGCTTCTGACGGGCGTTCGGCGTCTCGGTGCGGCCGCGTCCGCGCCAGTTCCTGGGATTGCTCATTCATTTTCTCCAATGCCCACCATGGGCAAAGGCACCCCTTCAAATCTGGGCTTTGCGGCGGCGGCGCCGATCGCGGTCAGCAAGGCCAGTGGCCGACCATCACCGAGCCGCGCAGCGGCGACCCGAGGTCCGCAGCGCGGGCCGACCAGAGCGCCTGCAAGCGCGACCGATGCCGTGAGAGGCAGCGGAATTGAGACTGTCAGCACCCTAATGCCACCGCGGCATAGCCGCGTGACGTTAGCGGTATTGCGCCTCAAGCTAGTGTGTGTGCCCTGCCACACACTAGCGGTATTGCGCCTGGCGCCGGGTGCAGGTTTTATGGTCCGTTAGAAACGGCTCATTGTACGGCGAATGAGCCTTTTCGATCGAGATCACATGCAAATTGCGACGTTTTCGGGCACCAGTGACAGGTCGTTAAGATCGTCGCGATTACGATCAACACTGCCATTTCGAACGAGGAAGCCACGTGGGCCGGAAGCCGAACGCACCCAAAGCTGCCCGCCGGGCGCGTGACCATCATCAGTTTCGAGTGGCTTATCCTGGGCTCGACGAGGCGGCGGTGCTCCTGCGTGACCAAGGCGATGTCGAGGCGATCGAGCGAGCACTTGACCAGCTTGAGGCCGGTGCTGAGTCCCACCCTTTCGCAGATCTGCTCGCCGACGCGACACGCTCCGCCAAAGCTAAGTGGCTCGCCGATCGCTATGTCGCGTCGAGCCATCTCGCGGAGCGTTGCCGCCGTCTGTTGGATGACGTCACCGCATCGAAAGACGCGCTGCGCGACGAACTGGCTGCCGTGCTGTACGTCCCGGACGAGGTCGCCGAATATGAGCGCCGCTTCCTGGCTCGCCTAACCGCTGCCGGGATCGGCCAGCCCGATCTGCACACCGGCGGCAGGAAGCTCGCCGATGCGGTTGCGACGTTCATTAAGCAGTACAATGTCATTCGACGCGATCAGGGCGGTCAGACTGCACCGGACGACTACGCTGATGTGCTGCCGCTAACGGCATGGAGCGAGCTGCCGCGCCAATTCGCTGGCGTGGAGGTTGTCGATGTCGAGGATCCCAAATTGCTAGGCGTTTGCCCGCTGCCGCCCGAAACCGACATCGCGAAGTACACCGAAGATGGGCACCGTCCGCCGCTTGAAGCGACCCGGCGCGAAACGGTCAGGGCGTGGTCTGCGATCATCGAATCATGGTGCAAAAGGAAAGGCAGAAATTTGGCGCCAATCGATAGCGCCGTCTGGGCGTTGTTGCTCAGCCACTACATGCAACCGGATACGTCCAATCTGTCGAACCTAGAGGCGATCGAGATCCAATCGCCATGGTCGGACGAGGGCGTCGTGCGCCTGAAGGACGTTGCCCGCGGCGATCCCCAAGCGAAACCGCTTTCGTCGCAACCGGAGACGGCATAGCCTTGCCTCGCCCGACGATCGGGCAGGAGGATGTTGAATGCGCCGTATCATCGCCGCTGCTGCCGCCCTCACGCTGGTGGCAGGTTCCGCTCCGGCCCTCGCCGCGCCCTGCAAAGACCCGAAGACCGGCAAGTTCGTGAAGTGCCCGACCGCCACGACGAAGGTGACCCGGTGCAAGGATGCCAAGGGCAAGTTCGCGAAATGCGGCACGCCCGGCGCGAAGCCGGTTAGCTGATCCAGCCCCAGATAGCTGCGATCGTGCTGGCGGCCATCAGGCAACCCAGCACGATCGCTTCTGCTCGGCGAAGGTACTGCTTCACTGGGGAGGTGCGGCCATCAACTCGCTGAGCCGGACAGCGATAGCCTTGAAGCGTTCGACGCCTTCAGCGTCCCCCGCGAGCGCGAGCGCACCTATGCGCTCTGCCACCCAGCTAGGCGCATCGCTCCCGTGCAGCTTCTGGATGGCGAGCGCTTCGGCGAGCCGCCAGTCCATGTTCAGCGGAACAGATTGTTGAGGTAGCTGGCCAATCGGACGCCGCCCTTTTCGAGCTGCAGCTCCATGCGGGGGGTGTTCTCGTACACGTAGCGATAGCCCAGGGCGGTGTCGCCAGATGGCGGATACACCTGCTCCCGCACGATTACGCTGTCGGCCATCCACACCTTCGGGTCAGCAGATGACCATGCATTGACGTTGGCCGGTGTGATCCGCGCATTGAGCCACGTTGCCATCTCGGAGAACGTGAGCTGTTCATCGTCGACCAGCAGCGAGTCCCAGACGCTATGTAGGTTCGTCGCCTTGCCGAACCACGTCACCTTCAGGTCATTGCCGCCGCGATCGTTGCCATTGCCGTTGTGTAGCGGCTGGGCGAGATCACCGACGATGTGGATGATGAAGCGCAGCGCCATGCGCTTGTCGTCGGCGGACGCCTTGCGATCGCGCAGCGTGGCGCTGAACCGATCCAGCGCGGTCGTGGCGTCACCTTCGGGCGGCGCACCCACCTGATCGTATGTCTTCCCGGCCGGGATGGTGACGTAATGCCAGGCGCTCGCCGTCTTCTGCCAGAAGGGCGACGGATCGGACTTCATGAAGTCGGGCCAGTTCGACGCCTCGGCCATCGTCTCGGTGCCGAGGACGCGCTTCACCGCGACACGCGCCTTGCTACTCAGGTGCGCGTCGGCGATCTGACCGACCACACGATGGCCGGTTTTGCCCCAGGCGAATGCGGGAGCGGGCGCAACAGCGAGAACGCAGACGGCGGCGGCAACGAGGTTACGCATCACCGCCCCTTGCTTTGGCAAGATGGCGCTTTCGTGTCAGATCATCTCGCTACCTACACTCACCCATTCCGTATTCTCGCCAATATCGATCCCAACGCACCGCCGCGCCGGCGGCCAACGCTGCGCACGACAGCGACCGGCCATCTGGCAGCGTGCACCGGGCGACCACTCGCCTGTAGCTGGTGCCGACCGGATGACAGGTGAGCCGCTTGCCGAGCGTCAGCCGCTTCATGATCTGACGGCTACGCTTCGCGGCACGATCGTCGCAGACATAGGCTTGGCGCTGCGATGCTGGCCGGCGACACGGCGCCGCGCTTTCGAAGTCCGGCGCCTGCACACCGGCCACGCGGATCTTCACGCCCGAGCGGCACCACAGCGGGCCGTCACCGTCATGGACGCGAACGACCTGGCAGACGAGCGGTGGCGGCGAGGTGGCGATCATGGCGGGCGTCATGTCAGCAAACCCATGTTCCCGCAATGTTCTTGCGAATCGCTGCGGCATCGGCGTAGCTTGCCGCCACCGCCAATCGACGGCGCACCGACATTGAGGAGCCTTGGCATGGAGCACGATCTCCTGCTGCGTGCGGCTGCGCGCGCGATCTATGACGCCTGCTATCCGAGCGATGATTGGTCGCCGGTGGGCTTCGAGGAGGCCGAGCGGTGCGGGACGGTCCACTATCGCCAAGCCGTCGACGCGGCGCTTCAGGCGCGGGCGGCGCTGGCGGTTCGTGGTGAGCAGTTGCCGCTCCCGGCGCTTGCGTGACTGTACCCGACATGGTGGACGAGCAATCTTTGGTTCGTCAGGATCCGGGCAGCTGATGGCCGCTGGCCTTGAAACTTATGGCGCCTGCGTCGAACTGGTGATATTGTTCAGCCGTCCCTCGGGTGCATCCGCATCCGGGGACATTTGATTCAGGTGTTGGCTATGTCAGGAGCTCAGGCAACTAAGTGCGCTTCGACCGTCGCCGCCGTTGCCAATGAATTTCTCACCCTCGGCGCGCAGGAACCAGCGTTCCCTGCCATAGATCAGATGAAGCTGCAGAAGCTGCTCTTCTATGCTCACGCATGGCATCTGGCTTATGACAAAGGTCCTCTCTTCGAGAATGACTTCGAAGCGTGGCCATGGGGGCCTGTCGTGCGAGACGTTTACGTCCAGACAAAAGGCTTTGGTCGTTCTCGTGTCACATCCCCAATAACGGAGTTCGCTTGGGGCCCTCAAGGACCGACCATCCAAGCTCCTACCGGCGTATCTGAGGAATTAAGGCCGTTTATTCGGTCCGTCTGGGATACTTTAAAGGTGTATGATGGTGTGCAGTTGTCCAACTCCACCCACGCCAGTGGGGAGCCATGGACGATTATTTCAGACACGATTGGGACCGGCTCAAAGCCCATCATCCCCAATGACTTGATACGTCGGGTGTTCGCTCAGAAGCTGGAGGCGCAAGTTGCAAATCCCTCCACCCAGTAACACCTTCAGCATTCCAGACAGCGCCACCAAGAAGGGAATGAACGACTTTACCGGAACGGTGGCTGACAATCGGGTCCTGCACATCAACTTGTGGATCTTCAAATATGGAACAAGCGACAGGACGCACGCCGCGGCCCTCGTTCTGTCCCTTCTTTTGTTCGCCACTATCGTTGGTGTATTGATCTTTGGCCACGGCGGAGACTGGGCGAAAGAGGCGTTCCGTTGGCTCGGTAGTTCATTCCTGTTTGTTTCTGGCGTTGCGCTAGGAAAAGGGGGAAATGAGGCAGCGGGGTCGTCGGGCGATTAAGTGCCTTCCCCATTTGAGAGATCTATCAGGGATTGTAGCTGGGCAAGCGCCTCCCGGCCGTGAAACTTTCTAGCAGCCACGTTGCGGGCAGTTTCCTCAAGCGAGTACGGCCACGGGAAGTGCTGATCTTTCGCTTGTTCGCGCATCGCGATTGACACCGTTACTTCCATAATTTCAGCGCGCCACTTTCGTAAATCCTCTATAAACGCGGCAATCGTAAGCGGTACATGATGGTACTTGTAGTCGCCGATCGCGTAAGACCCTTCCTGAAAGGCAGGGACAAGGTAGCATCCAGACGCAACCTTCTTTTCATCTACTTGCGCGTTGATCTCTGACACAAATCCGTGCGCAATCTCGTTGCGCACTTCGGCAAGTCGATTCAGGTTCTTCAAGGCAGCATTGACACGCTCAATTTCATCACCTTCAAAAAGGTGAGCATATTGCTTCATAGCGGATTGAAGTATCTTGTAGCGAGCCGCGCGCGGGGCGATTTGGAATGTTTCCATAGCCAAGCGCTCAACGCGCCCACAAAGCTGTCGAAGTAAGCTCGCTAAGTTTTGCTCAGACGTCTCCCACCAAGATAACGCACTTCCAATCAGCACATACATTTCTACTGCTGAACCTGCGCCTTGCTCGGTGAGGGGCTTAGCAGCTTTCGCCATTTCATGTCTTTCAGTGCCTGAGGAACATGCGAGTCAGCTACGCGAAAAAGCGCAACGCAATGAAGTAGCGCGGCCACGCGGTCAGAGGAACTAGGCGAATGCGCGTTTGCCTGCCAAGCCGACATCGTGTGTAACAGGTACCGCATGACCGAAGCGCAGATCGCGCTGGCCGCCCGCTACGGCGTCGAGGCACCTTTCCCGCCCGATCACACGATCCCGCCGCCTGAGCTGTTCCCGGACAAGCCGGCGTATGTGGTGCGCCAGCAGCGTAGGGCCGCCACCGCGACAATTGCCCCCTCAAGCGTAGAACACACATGATCCGCGACTGGCGAATGTCGCTCTGACATAGTAAAAAACGCCGTCATCCACCACCTTCGTCGATAGGCGCGGCGGGATAATTGTGGATCGGCGTGGAAAAGGGACCCCGGTAGCGGAGTGATCGGCGTCGAAAAGGGACCCCTCATCCCGTTGGTCTAGGCTGTTCGCTTGGCGGTGTGTCAGGCGGCGAGATCGGGATGCTGGTA